>CAMOUZ010000005.1 GCA_946626795.1 uncultured Clostridia bacterium | reverse complement strand
AGATTTGAGAAATATAGCGATCATCGCGCACGTAGACCACGGCAAGACCACGCTCGTGGACGAGATGCTGAAACAGGGTGGCATTTTCCGCTCCAATCAGCACGTGGACGAGAGGGTGATGGACAGCGGCGATCTCGAAAAAGAGCGCGGCATCACCATCCTCGCCAAGAATACGGCGGCGTATTACAAGGACGTGAAGATCAATATCATCGACACCCCGGGACACGCGGATTTCTCGGGCGAAGTGGAGCGCGTCTTGAAGATGGTCTCGGGCGTGCTTCTTCTCGTGGACGCCGTGGAAGGTCCCATGCCGCAGACCCGTTTCGTCTTGCAAAAAGCCTTGGAGCTCGGGCATAAGATCATCATTTGCGTGAATAAAGTGGACAGACCGGACGCCGAGCCGAAGCGGGTGGTGGACGAGGTCTTGAATCTGATGCTCGACCTCGACGCGGGCTATGAGCAGCTCTCTTCCCCCGTCGTGTATTGCAGCGGCAGAAACGGCACTTCCTCCTTGACCGAGGAGCAGAAGCCCGATCTCACGGATCTTTTCGAGACCATCGTGAATTATATCGATCCGCCCGCGGGTGACGAAAATGCGCCCTTGCAGGTCCTTGTCTCCTCCATTGATTACAATGATTACGTGGGCAGGATCGGCATCGGCAGAGTGGAGCGCGGCTCCGTGAAGGTGGGGCAGGAGGCGGTGGTCGCTTCTTTCCACGGCGGCTTCGAGCCGTATAAGACGAGAGTGGTCTCCCTCATGCAGATCGACGGCTTGAAGAGAGTGAACGTGGAGAGCGCCAAGGTGGGGGATATCATCTGTTTCAGCGGCAGTGAGAATATCCACATCGGCGATACCCTCTGCGCGGTGGACGCCGTGGAGCCCATCCCCTTCGTGAAGATCGGCGAGCCCACGCTCGAAATGCGCTTTATGGTGAATGACTCTCCTTTCGCGGGAAGAGAGGGCAAGTACGTCACGACGAGACACCTCCGCGAGAGGCTTTATCGCGAGCTTTTGAAGGACGTCTCTCTCCGCGTGGAGGACACGGACAATACCGACACCTTCCTCGTGAAAGGCCGCGGCGAAATGCATCTCTCCGTCCTCATCGAGACGATGCGCCGCGAGGGCTATGAATTCGCGGTGTCCATGCCCAAAGTGCTCTTCGCGTATGAAGACGGCAAGAAGCTCGAACCCATCGAGCAGGTGATCGTGGACGTTCCGGAGAATAGCGTCGGCGCCGTGATGGAGAAGCTCGGAAGCCGCAGAGGCGAGCTCATCACGATGACTCCGATGGGAAGCCGCATTCGCTTGGAATTCAAGATGCCCGCGCGCGGCATGATCGGCTATAAGAACGAGTTTTTGACGGACACCAAGGGCGAAGGCGTCTTAAACACCATCTTCCTCGGCTATGAAGAGTATAAAGGTGACATCACGATGCGTTCCTTCGGCTCTCTCGTCGCGTACGAGACGGGCGAAGCGGTGACCTACGGTCTTTTCAATGCGCAGGACAGAGGTCCCTTGTTCGTGGGGCCCGGCACGCAGGTCTATGAAGGCATGGTGGTGGGTTATACGCCGAAGTCCGACGACATCGTCGTGAATGTCTGTAAGAAGAAGCACATCACGAATATGCGCGCCGCGGGCAGCGACGAAGCGCTCCGTCTGACCCCTGTCAAGCGGATGAGCCTCGAAGAGATGATCGAATTCCTCGGCGAGGACGAGATCCTCGAAGTCACGCCGAAGTCCTTGCGCGTGCGTAAGATCATTATGAGCAATATGTACCGCGCGAAAGAGAATTTCAAGAAGAAGAACGCGGAGTGAGCTTGAAAAAGATCTTCATCCCCATCGGCGGCGGCGAGATCCGAAATAAAACCACCGCCCCCATCGATCGCTACATCACCGATCTTGCGCGAAGCCGCATCGAGGACGGGCATCGCCCGTACGCCCTCTTTTTCCCGACGGCGAGCCACGACAGCAATCCTTATTTCAATAGTTTTCGCAAGACCTACACCTCTCTTTGCGATGTAAAAAGCGATATCGCCATTCTCACGAAGGGCCTCATGACCATAGACCACGTGAAGGAGAAGATCGAAAAAGCCGACATCATCTACGTGGGCGGAGGCGACACCCTCTTTCTCATCGACGTCTGGAAAAAGACGGGGATGGACAAGCTGATTTGGAAAGCCTATGAGCGCGGCGCGATCCTCGCGGGGCTTTCCGCGGGCGCCATCTGCTGGTTTCAGGATATCTACACCGACTCTCTGACAGAAGGGGAGTATTGTCCGGCGAAAGGGCTCGGGAAATTTCCCTTTGCCGCCACGCCGCATTATGATCTCCGTGCCGAGTTCGACGAAGTCTTCGAGAAAGAGGGATATCCTCTTGCATACGCCATCGAAGATGACGCCGCGCTGCTTTTTGAAGACGGCGTCCTCCGCGGCGCGCTCACCGCAGGCGGAAAAGCCTATGAGATCAAAAAGGGCGAAGGAAAGAGGGAGATCGAGATCCTCAATTAAAAAATCGGATCAAGCGCGCAAAAGAAAAAGCAAAAAGAAATCGGCGGATGACTTGCCGATTTCTTCTTTTCTTGAGGCTTTTCTTATCTTCAAAGACTTATTCTTCCGCTTTTTCCGCCTCGGGCGCAGGGGTCTCTTCTTCGAGCGTCGCAGGCGCTTCTTCCTCGGAAGCCTGCTCTGCGGGGATTTCTTCCGCAGACGGTTCTTCTTCCGCCTTTTCTTCTTGCGGCTCTGCCGCCGCATCCGCCGCGATTTCTTCCTCGGGGGCTTCGGGCTCTTTCAACGGGAGTTCGAAGGGGACCTCGGGCTTGTCCGAATCATCGTCCTGCTCCGCTTCTTCCGCCAGATCGAGCATGTCTTCGAGGGTGTCTTTATCGATCTTCACGTCGATGTCCGCCAAAATGACGGGCGCTTCGGAGGCGTCCTCTTCATAAGGCGTTTTGAGGGCTTCTTCCGCTTCCTCTTCGGGGGCAGCGGCGTTGGGCGCTTTCTTCTTCCCGTGCGCCGTGTGCGGGGCGAGGGAGGCGTACGCCGCGGCGAAGCCTTCCAGATTCAAGGTGCCGTCCACGCTGTTCGCAAGGCTCTTGACATATGCTTCCGCGTTCAGCTGGATGCAGCTCAAGGTGAGGACGGCGAGGGCATAGGCGATATACAGCGCGATCAAGGGATTCGCGATGAAATACAAGCCGAGGAAGACGGCGCCCGCAAAGACGCATTCGATCGCCGTCAGAAGCGCCAAAGAACCTGCGTTTTTCAAGTTAATGACTTTTCGCAGGGGGACTTTTTTGAAACCATGGACGATATACGCTTCGAAAAGCGAGATCAAACCGTAAAGGACGACCGTCAGCGCGAAGGACGCCACCGCGTAATTCACGGTCTTCTCGATGAGCCATAAGCCCAAAGCGAGCACCGTGACCTTGATGATCGAATCCACGACAGACGCGAGGATGAGCTTCCCGACGGAGCGTTGCGCCATCTCTTTGCGGATCTCGATGCGCGTCACAAAGAAGCCGAAGAAAGCGCCGATCGTGATGGAGCTGACGCCGAGGAAGAGCGCGCCGAAGATCTTTCCCGCCGTTTCGGAAGCCAAAGACTCCATTTGCGAGGCGATCGCCGAGGTGTCGCCGAGCGCCACGTCCGCGCAACGATGTAAAAGATCCATCAAAAATTCTTTCGTGAAGACGCTCTTGAAGATGTCGCCCGAGCCGGACCAATCCCATATGCGGAAGGTGGAGATCAAAAGATCGCGCACGCCTTCCCAGTTGAAAGACACCTTGCCCATTTGCTCCGCGGAATCCGTGATGAATGCCTTGACGGCGTCCAGGGTTTGCGGCACCGCGATGGAAAGGGCGATGACGATGCCGAGGGATAAAACGCCCAACGGCACGAAGAAATAACGAAAACTTCTGAAATAATTTTTCAAACCGAGCTTAATCATAAAAAAATTTTAGCACTTTTTGTCAAAAAAAACAAGACGCGCTTTTTCTCTCCGCGAATTCCTTTCGCGGCATAAAGCCATACGTTTTACAAAATCCGAATTTCGTGATACAATAAAAAAAGAATTTCTTGCGAGGTGTTTTATGAAAAAATTTGCGCTGAAAGATATTATTTTCCTTGTCTTAGTGATCTTGCTTGTCGCGGCGGTGGTGACGCTCTCCGTCCTCCTCGCCCGTCAGAAGAAGATCTCGAAGCAGGCGCCCACCTATTACGATCAAAAATGCGCCGCTTTCGCCTTGGAAAATTCGAATTTTTCCCAAGGGCAGATCGTCTTCATCGGGGACTCCATCACGGACGGTTATCGCCTGAGCGATTTTTATGCCGACCTCCCGCTCGCGGTCTATAATCGAGGGATCGGCGGAGACGTGACGAGCGGCGTGTATAACAGGCTGAAAACTTCGCTCTATGACCTCGCCCCAAAGAAGATCGTGCTCCTCATCGGCATAAACGACATCAATTCCGGACGCACGAATGACGAGATCATCGCGAATTACACCTCCATTCTCGAAGAGATCAAAAAGAATCTCCCCGCCGCGGACGTGACTTGTCTCTCCGTCCTGCCCATGCATGACAAGGTGGCGGCTTGGGGCATAGATCTCGAGAAAGCCACGGCGCAGATCAAGGACTTGAATGGCAAGATCAAGACGCTTGCGGAAGGGAAGGGCTATCGTTATATCGATCTTTTCTCCCTCGTCTCCGACGGAAATGACCGCTTGGTCGAAGGCTATACCTACGACGGCTTGCATCTGAATGCCGACGGATACGCCATCTGGACGGCGGCGGTCAAACCTTATTTGCAATAAAGAAACGAATCTCTTGGGGGCGCAAGCCCCCTTTTCTTATGCTCATCAAGGTATAAAAGCGAAGGTTCTCTCCCATAATATGTACACAATATCGTCATAAAAGGGAGGGAATATGAAACTCATCGACAGCAAAACCTATCTGAATCTTGCCAAGACCTTCGCGGGGGAATGCATGGCGCGGACTCGCTATGAATTCATCGAATACGGCGCCCGTCAGCAGGGGTACACCGCGCTTGCGGAAGTCATCGACAAGATCGTCTATAACGAATTTAACCACGCGAGGATGTGCTATACCTATCTGCAAAGCGCGAGCGACAAGACCATCGCGAACGTGGACATCTCCTCGGGCTATCCTTTCAAGGAGAAATGGGATCTCACGGAGAATCTGCGCCTCGCTGCGGAGGATGAGAGGATCGAGGCGGAGGAGGTCTATCCCGAATATATGAAGACGGCGGAGAAAGAGGGCTTTCAAGACATCGCGGGGCTCTTCCGAAATCTCATCGGGATCGAGACCTGCCACAAGCTCCTTTTCACCGATCTCTATAATCAAATGAAGAGCGGCACGCTCTATAAGAGGGAGGAGAAGATGAAATGGAAGTGCGGCGGCTGTGGGTATGAATGGACGGAGAAGGAAGCCTTCGAGGTGTGCCCCGTTTGCGGCGCGAAGCAGGGGGTGGTGCTCTTGCACCTGAATGACGGCGTATAAAGACAACGCATAGCGGCGCATCTACTTTGTTTCTGACAGCAGGGCGGTGAAATCACGTACGAGAAGTACGCTCATACACCGCCCTTTGTCGTGCCTCGTATCTGCACCATTCTGCGTTGTCTTTTTTGTTTAAGAGCGCTCGTCTCTGCGCCCTTCTCCGCCGCCATTGGTGGGAGAAGGGTTATCTTTTTATTTAACCAATTAGATTTAAAGACGGAGAAATATCTCGATGAATTGCGCTTCGTGTGCCCTTTGCTTTTCTCTTGCCACAATTTCCCTCGCGCGTTATAATATAAGGAAAGAGAACCTTCTTGGAGGACGTTATGAACGTTATCATCAGTGTAATCGGAAAGGATCGTATCGGGATCATTCGCGACGTGTCCGCATTCCTCGCGGAGCTTCAAATCAATATCGTGGATATCTCCCAGACGCTTATGGGGGAATATTTCACGATGATCATGCGCGCGGATACGGAGAAGAGCAATATGCCGCTCGACAAGCTCACGAAAGTGCTTGCCGAGAAGGGCGCGAGCGTGGGACTCACCATCGACCTTCGCAGCGAAGAGATCTTCGATGCGATGCATAGGATATAAGATATGATCACGAATAAGGAAGTCTTCGAGACGGTAGGAATGATCCGCTCCCAGCACCTCGACGTGCGCTGCATCACGATGGGGATCTCTCTCCTCGATTGCATCCGCTCTTCGGCGGCGGAGACGGCGACGAAAGTCTATGACAAGATCACGACCTATGCGAAGGATCTTGTCTCCGCGGGGGAGAAGATCAGCACAATGTACGGCATCCCCGTCGTGAATAAGAGAGTCTCGGTCACGCCCGTCAGCATGATCGGCGCGGCGAGCGGAGGATATCTTGAAATCGCGCGGGCGATGGACAAAGCGGCGGCGGAGACGGGCATCGACTTCATCGGCGGCTACACCGCGCTCGTGCAAAAGGGCGCGACGGCGGCGGAAGAGGCTTTCCTCATCACCATCCCCGAGGCGCTCTCCACGACGAAAAAGGTCTGCTCTTCCGTGAACGTGGCGTCTTCCCGCGCGGGCATCAATATGGACGCCGTGCGGATGATGGGCGAGATCGTGAAGAAGACGGCTTTCCTCACGAAGGATGAGGATTCCATCGGTTGCGCAAAGCTCGTCACTTTCGCGAACGCCGTGGAGGATAATCCCTTTATGGCGGGCGCTTTCCACGGGACGGGCGAAGCGGATAAGGTCATCAACGTGGGGGTCAGCGGTCCCGGCGTGGTGAAGGCGGCTTTGGAAGACGTGGACGGAGACCTGACCGCCGTGGCGGAGACAGTAAAAAAGACGGCTTTCAAGGTGACCCGCGTGGGTCAGCTCGTGGCGAAGAGCGCGGCGAATATGCTCGGCGCTCGTTTCGGCATCGTGGATCTCTCCCTTGCGCCGACGCCGGCGATCGGCGACAGCGTAGGCAGGATCCTCGAAGAGATGGGCTTGGAGCGCGTGGGTGCTTGCGGCACGACGGCGGCGCTCGCCCTTTTAAATGACGCAGTGAAGAAAGGCGGCATTATGGCGAGCTCGCACGTGGGCGGACTGAGCGGCGCTTTCATCCCCGTCAGCGAGGATATCGGCATGATCGAGGCGGCGGAAATGGGCGCGCTTACCTTGGAGCGGCTCGAAGCCATGACCGCGGTGTGCAGCGTCGGCATCGATATGGTGGCGATCCCCGGGGACACCCCTGCGGAAGTCATCTCCGCGATGATCGCGGACGAGGCGGCGATCGGCGTCGTGAATCAGAAGACCACGGCGGTGCGCGCCATCCCCGTATACGGCAAGAAGGTGGGAGACAGCGCCTCTTTCGGCGGGCTTCTCGGGCATGCGCCCATTATGAAAGTCAGCGAATATTCTCCCTTGAAATTTATTTCCCGCGGCGGCAGGATCCCCGCGCCGCTCGGCAGCAATAAGAATTGATGAATCCGAGGCAGTATCATAAAGAAATGAAAGCTCTCCTTGCCTCGCTCCGCGAAGCGGGGGAGAGGCCGACCCTTCTTTTGCATGCGTGTTGCGCGCCTTGCGCTTCTTCTCCCTTGACATTTCTCACCGAGTATTTCGACGTGACGGTGTATTATTATAATCCGAATATCACCGATCTCGAAGAGCAAGACAAGCGGTTTGAGGAGCTCAGGCGGCATCTTGCGGAGAATTATCCCCGCGTGGGACTCATCCGCGGCGCGCATGACGAGGAGAGATTTCTTCAAATGGCGAAGGGGCTGGAAGATGCGCCCGAAGGCGGCTTGCGTTGCGCAAGGTGTTTCGAGCTCCGTCTCGAAGAGACGGGAAGGCTTGCGAAGGCAGAGGGATACGACTTTTTCGCCACTACGCTCACCCTCTCTCCCTTGAAGAATCCGATGCTGATCAACGGGATCGGGGAGAAGGTGGCGGAGAAATACGGCGTGAAATATCTCGTCAGCGATTTTAAGAAGGACGGCGGGTACTTACAGTCGATCGAGATCTGCAAGGCGCAGGGGCTTTATCGGCAGAATTATTGCGGATGCGCGTACAGCAAGCGCATATAAGGAAGGAAAAGATGGATCGTTACGGTGTGTATGCGTATTGCGGATTCGACGTCACGGCGGAAGAGCGTTTTGCGAAGATCAAAGAGGCGGGCTTCCAAAAGGTGGGCGTTTGGTGTCACAATGATTTCAATACGAATAGCGGGATCTCGGAGTACGAGCAATTCAAATTCGTGAAAGAACAGGGGCTCCGCGTCTCTTACGCGCATGCGCCGACCAAGTACGCGCCCTACCTCTCGAATAAGTATTACGGGGCGAAGGACGCCGTCAAGACGCATAAGATCTATCTGAAAGGCGCGAAAGAGCAGGGCGTGGATCTCGTTGTCATCCACCTTCCCGAGGTGACAAGCGTCGTCATCGATCACGTTGCGGAGATCGCGGAATTCGCTGCGGGGCAGGGCGTTAAGCTCGCCGTGGAGAATCTTACGGGGGACAAGCCCTTCGACGAGCTTTTCGCCGCGGTGAAAGACGTTTATTTCTGCTATGACACCTGTCATGCGTTGATGTTCGGGGATTCGACGGGAGTGATGGCGGAGCGTTACATGGACCGCCTCGTCACGACCCACATTTCGGACGGCGACGGGGAAAAAGACTGCCATTATCTCCCCGGAAAAGGCAAATACGACTTCCTTTCGCTCGCGAATATCCTTAAAAACGGCGGATATAAAGGGGATTTTGTCTTGGAAGCCTTCCAAACTGCGGAATATGCGGATATTTCCGCATTTTTGTCCGAAGGAAAAGCGCTTTTGGAGCGCTTTTTCGGCTGATTTTTCTTAAAAACGAGACTTTTCTCAAAATGCCCTAAAAATCTTGCTTTTTGCGGTTGAAAAGAGCGCGGTTATTGTGTTATAATAACAATAACCGCTTTTTTGTCCGCGTTTTTTCTCGTTTCTCGGGCGCCAAACGGACGGAAACGGCTTTTAGGAGGAAAAATATGCCGAGCGATATCGATTATCCCGCGTTTTTGTTCCACGAAGGCACGAATCATGAGTGCTACAAGACTTTTTGCCCCGCCGCCACGTCGAGGGGCAAGGCGCGCGGCTATACCTTCCGCGTTTGGGCGCCGAATGCCCTCGCGGTGTCCGTTGTGGGCGATTTCAATGGTTGGGAAGTCGGCAAGGATCCGATGACCCGCGGCAAAGGCGGCTTTTTCGAGGCTTTTCTCACCACGCCTAAGATCTATGACAAATATAAGTTCGCCGTCACGCAAGCGGACGGAAAGGTCGTCTTGAAGGCGGACCCTTTCGCTTTGCATGCGGAGACCGCCCCCGGGAATGCTTCCAAGATCTATAAGCTCCGCCATAAATGGAAGGACGCGGAGTACATGGCGGCGCGCGCTTCTTTCTCGCCCTATGATTCTCCTGTGAATATTTACGAGGTCCATCTCGGCTCTTGGCGTCGCCACGACGACGGCAATGTTTACAGCTATAAGGACCTTGCGAAGACCCTCGTGCCTTATGTGAAACAGATGGGATACACCCACGTCGAGTTTATGCCCGTGACGGAGTATCCTTTCGAGGGGAGCTGGGGCTATCAGGTGTCGGGGATGTTCGCGCCCACGTCGCGCTACGGCACGCCCGATGACTTTATGAAGCTTATCGACGCTTTCCACGCCGCGGGGATCGGCGTCATCATCGATTGGGTGAGCGCGCATTTCCCCAAGGACGAATTCGGTCTTTATAAGTTCGACGGCACCTATCAATACGAGTACGCGGATGAGAAAAAACGCGAGCATAAGGAATGGGGGACCGTGGTCTTCGACTATGCCAAGCCCGAAGTCCGCAGCTTCCTCATCTCTTCCGCGATGTTTTGGTTCGACGTCTATCACGTGGACGGGATCCGCATGGACGCCGTCGCGAGCATGCTTTATCTGGACTATGCGAGGAAGGAAGGGGAATGGACGAGGAATGCCTTCGGCGGGAATTATAATCTCGAAGCCATCGACTTTATCAAAGAGCTGAATGAAGCCGTCCTCTCCAAGCATAAAGGTGTGATGATGATCGCGGAGGAGTCCACGGCGTTTCCGATGGTCACGAAGCCGCCCTATGACGGCGGTCTCGGCTTTAATTTCAAGTGGAATATGGGCTGGATGAACGACACCTTGAAATACGTCAGCGCGAATCCGTTCTTCCGCAAGGATATGCATGGCTGCATGACTTTCTCTCTGATGTATGCTTTCAGCGAGAATTACATCCTTCCGCTCTCACACGACGAGACCGTGCATGGAAAATGCTCTCTCATCAATAAGATGGCGGGGGATTACGAGGAGAAATTCAAGAGTCTGAAAACGTATTTCGCGTATATGATGGCGCATCCCGGCAAGAAACTGCTCTTTATGGGCGGGGAGTTCGCGCAGTTTATCGAGTGGAATTATAAACAGGGTTTGGATTGGCTTCTTCTTGCCTATCCCGCGCATAAGAATATGCAGACCTATGTGAAGGCGCTCAACGGCTTTTATAAGTCCGAGCCCGCTTTCTTCGATCATGACACCTCTCCCGAGAGCTTCCGTTGGTCAGTCGTTGACGACAATACGCAGAATATCTTCGCTTTTTCCCGCATTTCGGCGGAAGGGGAGGAGGTGCTCTGCGTCTTCAATATGTCTCCCGTCACCCGCACGGGCTATCAGATCGGCGTGGAGACGAAGAGCCGCTATAAGGCGGTGTTCGACAGCGAGAATAAGAAATTCGGAGGTCTTCGCGGCGCGTTCGGCGTGAGCGCGCAAAAGGGCGAGGCGCATGGGAAGAAATTCCACATCACATTGGATATCCCCGCGTACAGCGCGGTGTATTTCAAAAAAAATTCGCCGAAAAAGGAGGGCGTATAATGAATTCAAGAAACAAAAAAGAATGCGTAGCGATGCTGCTCGCAGGCGGACAGGGGACGCGTCTCGGCGTGCTCACCCATGACGTGGCGAAGCCGGCGGTGCCGTTCGGCGGGAAATATCGTATCATCGACTTCCCTCTCTCGAACTGTATCAATTCGGATATCGACACGATCGGCGTTCTGACGCAGTATCAGCCGTTCGAGCTGAATCAATATATCGGCAACGGTCAGCCTTGGGATCTCGACAGACTCTCGGGCGGCGCTTACGTGCTTCCTCCGTATATGAAGGGGAGCGCGGGCGAATGGTATAAAGGCACGGCGAACGCGATCTATCAGAATATCAATTTCATCGATCGCTTTAATCCCGAGTATGTCCTCGTCCTCTCCGGCGACCATATCTACAAGATGGATTACGCCAAGATGTTGAAAGCACATAAGGAGAAGGGCGCGGATTGCACCATCGCGGTCATCAATGTCTCCATCGAGGAGGCGAGCCGTTTCGGCATCATGAATACCGACGCGGACGACCGTATCTTCGAGTTCGAGGAGAAGCCCAAGCAGCCCAAGAGCACCAATGCTTCCATGGGAATATACGTTTTCACTTGGAGCGTTTTGAGACAGTACCTCATCGACGACGAGAACGATCCCAAGTCCAAGAACGATTTCGGCAAGAACGTCATCCCGAAGATGCTCGGGGACGGCAAGAAACTCTATGCGTATCGTTTCAGCGGTTATTGGAAGGACGTCGGGACGATTTCCAGCCTTTGGGAAGCGAATATGGATCTTCTCGACAATAAGAGCGGCTTGAATCTCAATGACAGCTCTTGGAAGATCTATGCGAGAAACAGCGCGGAGCCGCCTCACTTCGCGGCGGGATCCGCCGAGATCGTGAATAGCATCATCAGCGAAGGCGCGATGGTCTTCGGCAGCGTAAAAAGAAGCATCATCTCGCACAGCGCATATATCGGGCTCGGCGCGATGATCGAGGACTCCGTCATCCTCCCCGGTGCGACGGTGAAAGCGGGCGCCGTGGTGCGTCACGCCATCGTGGCGGAAGGCGCGGTGATCGGCGAAGGCGCAATAATCGGCGAGACGCAGAAAGCTCCCGTAAAGGGAGAATGGCAGATCGCGGTGGTCGGACCGAATGCGAAGATATCCCCGTCGGCGAAAGTAGCGCCCGCGGAAATGGTGAAGGAGGGCAAATAAGATGAATGACGTAATGGGCGTAATATTCGCAAGTGATAACGAGACCAAACTCAATGAACTCACGATCCACAGAACGACGGCGTCCCTTCCTTTCGCGGGAAGGTATCGTCTCATCGACTTCACCCTCAGCAATTTCGTGAATAGCGGCGTGACGCAGATCGGCATCGTGACGAGGAGCAATTACAGCTCTTTGATGGACCATATCCGTATGGGCCGCGATTGGGATCTGAATAGGAAAAATTCCGGCATCTCGGTCTTCCCTCCCTTTGTCTTGAACTCTTCGAGAGAGATGTATAAGGGCAAGATCGAGGCGATATACTCCATTCAGGGCTTCATCCGCCGCTCGCAGGAGGAATACGTCCTTCTCTCGAACAGCAATATCGCGATGAACATCGATTTCGACGAGGTGATGAAGAGCCATTTGGAAGCGAAGGCGGACATCACGATGCTCGTCCATCGTGCGAAGACCACGACGAGCCGTCGCTTGGTGGTGGAGACGGAAGGGAAGGATATCACGGACATGTATATCTCGCAGACCCCGTCCTCGGAGGAGAAGACCCTCGGCTTGAATGTCTATCTCATCAAGAAAGACCTGCTTTTGACCTTGGTGGAGCATGAATATGCGCGCGGTCACGTGGACTTCGAGAAAGACATCTTGATGAAACAGCTCGGCTCCCTCTCCATCAATGCCTTTACGGTCACGAGCCACGTGGCGATCGTGGACGACGTGCGCACGTATTACAATGAGAGCATGAAAGTGCTCGATCCCAAAGTGCGCGAAGAGCTTTTCTACGGCGACAGCATAATATATACAAAGGTCAAGGACAGCGTCCCCGCGATGTATAAAGAGCACGCCGCCGTCAAGAACAGCCTCATTGCGGACGGCTGTGAGATCGACGGACTTGTGGAAAACAGCATTCTTTTCCGCGGCGTGAAAGTGGAGCGCGGCGCGGAGGTCAGAAATTCCATCATTATGGAAGACGGCAAGGTCATGGAGAATAGCTCTGTCTGCTATGCCATCACGGATAAGAACGTGACGGTGAGCTCGGGCAGGACGATCAGCGGCTACGAGAGCTATCCCGTCGTCATCGTGAAGGACAAAACGGTATAAAAAGGAGAAAGATATGAATAAGATCAAGAAAAGAAACGCAAAGGCAAAGGGAAAGCCACGTCAGCCGAGGAAAAAGACCTCCGTGCTCTTCGTGGCGTCCGAAGCGGCTCCTTTCATCAGAACGGGAGGCCTCGGTGACGTCGCGGGCGCGCTTCCCAAGGCGCTCGCTAAGTCCGGCGTGGACGTAAGGGTGGTCATTCCGCTCTATCAAGACATCCCCGATAAACTGCGTCAGACCCTCGAATTCGTCACCTATACTTATGTGCCTCTCGCTTGGAGGAATCAATACTGCGGCGTGTACGAAGGAGAGGCGAACGGCGTAAAATATTATTTCATTGATAATGAGTATTATTTCAAGCGCGGCGGGCTTTACGGTCATTATGATGACGGCGAGCGCTTCGCTTTCTTCTCCAAGGCGGTCTTGGAGATGCTGATGCTCATCGATTTCAGACCGGACGTCATCCATTGCAATGATTGGCAAACCGCGCTTGTCCCCGTCTTCCTCGACTGCTTCTATCGCGGGAACGCGATCTATCGCAATATCAGGACGGTGTACAGCATCCATAATATCGAGTTCCAAGGGCAGTACGATAAGTACATGATCGGCGACGTGCTCGGCATCCCCGCCCAGCGCACCTCCCTCCTCGAATACGCGGGTTGTTGCAATTATATGAAGGGCGGCATCGAGTGTTCGGACAGAGTGACGACGGTCAGCCCCACCTATGCCGGGGAGATCATGGACAGCTATTACGCTTACGGCTTGGAGGATATCCTCCGTCAGCGCGCCTATAAGATCAGCGGCATCATCAACGGCATCGACACTGCGGAATACGATCCCATGACGGATAAGGCGCTCTTTGCGAATTACGGCGTCAAGGATATGAGCGGAAAGGCGGTGAATAAGGAGAGCGTGCTCCGCCTGATTTCCATGCAGTACGTGCCCACCCGTCCCTTGATCTCGATGGTGTCGAGACTGACCTCGCAGAAGGGCTTGGATCTTCTGCTGGACGTGGCGGAAGAGCTTCTCGCCGCAGACGTACAGCTCGTCGTGCTCGGCATGGGAGATTGGAAATACGAGACGAGGCTTAAAGATCTCGAGCATCGCTATGGCAATAAGCTTCGCGTCATCATCAATTTCAGCAAGGATCTCGCGAGCAAGATCTATGCCGCGTCCGATATCTTCCTTATGCCTTCCAAGTTTGAGCCCTGCGGGCTCTCGCAGATGATCGCCATGCGTTACGGCGCCGTACCCGTTGTCAGAGAAACGGGCGGCTTGAAGGACAGCGTACCCGCTTTCGATCCCACGACCAAGCAGGGCGTCGGCTATACCTTCAAGACCTTCAACGCGCAAGACATGCTCGGAGCGATCTGGCGCGCCGTAGATGCTTATTATAATAATAAGTCGGATTGGGAGATCGTGGTGAAAAACGGTATGACCAAGGACTTCAGCTGGTCCGCTTCCGCAAAGAATTACGCGGATCTTTATAAATCTTTGAAATAAACGATAAACAACGAGGAGAGACTTCTACGAAATGAAAAAATATACGGTACAAGAACTGCAACAATTACTGGAAGAACAAGTCGCGAAGCAGCAGGGCATCCTTGCGCAGGATGCCACCAAGGCGCAGATGTACGAAGCGGTGTGCATGGTGGTGAGAAATATCCTCACCCGTCAAAGGGTGGATTTCAAGAAAAAGATCCACGCGGGACAATATAAGCAAGTGTATTATATGTCCATGGAGTTCCTGCCCGGGCGTTCGCTGAAAAACCATTTATACAATATCAAGCTCACGGACACGATGAGCACTGCTTTGAAGAACCTCGGCTATGACCTCGAAGAGCTCGAGGAGATCGAGCCGGACGCAGGTCTCGGCAATGGCGGTCTCGGTCGTCTCGCATCCGCTTATATGGATGCTTTGACCTCCGAGAGTTATCCCGCTTGCGGATTCTCCATCAAGTACGATTACGGCATTTTCCAGCAAAAAGTCGTGGACGGCTGGCAGGTGGAGATGCCGGACAGATGGCTTGAGAAAGGCGACGTTTGGCTCGCGCCCCGCCCCGAAGAGACTTTCGAGGTCCATTTCGGCGGAAAGGTGGAAGAGCATTGGGAGGACGGCATCCTGAAAGTGGAGCTCAAGAATTATACGCCCATCCTCGCGCTTGCGTATGATATGCATATCTCGGGCTATGACACCGACGCGGTGAACCGCATTCGTCTTTGGAGCGCGAAGTCCCCGATGGATTTCGATATGCATCTTTTCAATCAGGGCGAATATTTGAAAGCGTCCGAGAATAAAGCGCTCGCGGAGTCCATCTCCAAAGTGCTTTATCCTGCGGATAATAACGTGGAAGGGAAGATGCTCCGTTTGAAGCAGCAGTATTTCTTTGTCTCAGCGTCCATCCAGTCCATCGTGCGCAATCATTTGCGTTACAATCCGTCTTTGGATAATTTCGCGGATCTCGTGGCGATCCATATCAACGACACCCACCCGACCCTCTGTATCCCCGAGCTCATGCGCATCTTGATCGACGAGCACGGCTACGGCTGGGAGAAGGCGTGGGATATCATTCGCGCGACGGTCTCTTATACAAACCACACCGTTATGGCGGAAGCTTTGGAGAAATGGCCGCAGGGTCTCGTGGAACAGCAGCTCCCGCGTATCTATCAGATCATCGTGGAGATGAATAGGCGTTATTGCATCGACCTTTGGGAGGCTTTCCCGAATGATTGGGACAAGGTGAGCAAGGCGGCGATCATGGCGTACGGCGAGATCCGCATGGCGAATCTCTGTCTCTATGCTTCGCATACGATAAACGGCGTGTCCGCCCTGCATAGCGACATCTTGAAGAAGGACGTCTTCAACGACATTTATAAGCTGACGCCCGCCCGCTTTACCAACGTGACGAACGGCATCACGCACCGTCGTTGGCTCCCCGAGGCGAATCCCCTCCTTTCGGATTATATCAAGAGCCTCATCGGGGATAGCTTCGTGAAGGACGCGGATCTCTCCGCCTTGATGAAGTTCGCGGACGATAAGACCGTCCTTGCGAAATTCGCGGAGATCAAGAAGAAGAATAAAGAGCGCCTCGCGAAGTACATCTATGACAATAACGGCGTGCAGGTGGATACGGACAGCATCTTCGACGTGCAGGTCAAGCGTCTGCACGAATATAAGAGGCAGCTTTTGAACGCATTGCATATTCTCGATATGTATTGCGATTTGAAAGAAAATCCGGATATGGAGATGACTCCGCGTACCTTCATTTTCAGCGCGAAGGCGGCGCCGAGTTATTACGTGGCGAAGCTCATTATTCGTTTGATCTATACGATGGGCAACGTCATCAATAACGATCCCGACGTGAGAGGGCGCATTAAGGTGGTCTTCCTCGAAAATTATCGCGTCTCCCTTGCGGAGATCATTATGCCCGCCTCCGAAGTCAGCGAGCAGATCAGCGTCGCGGGCAAGGAAGCCTCCGGCACGGGCAATATGAAGTTTATGATCAACGGCGCGGTCACCCTCGGCACGATGGACGGCGCGAACGTGGAGATCTTCGAGCGCGTCGGCAAGGATAATATCTTCATCTTCGGACTTTCAAGCGACGAAGTCTATTCCCTCTATCAAGGCGGATATGAGCCCACGGCGTATTATCGCGGCAATTATCGCATTCGCAGGGTCATCGATATGCTCCGCAACGGCATCGGCGGCGTGAGCTTCGCGGAGCTTGCGGATCTCCTCACCATCGGTCGCGGCGGCATGGCGGATCCTTTTATGGTGCTCGCGGATTTCGATAGCTACTGCAACGCGCAGAAGAAGATCGAAGCGGCGTATGCGGACCCCTTCGTCTGGAACAGGAAGAGCCTCGTGAACGTCGCGCAGTCCGGCTTCTTCGCAGCGGACAGAGCGGTGAAAGAATACGGAGACCGCATTTGGCATATTCGCCCCGTGGCGGAAGTCGAGCATAAATAAAGGGGTAAGCGAGATTGTTCAAATATAATTCGCGCGTGCATAAAACTCCGTTTGGAGCGGTGCGAGCGGGGGAGAAGGTGAAGATCGTCTTCCCCGTTACGCATTCTATATGGGTGGGAGACGTGAAGCTCATCCTCTGCAAAGAGGACCTGCGGCGAGAGATCCCTCTGTCTTTTTGCGGCGACGACGGGAACGTCACGTATTTTTCCTGCGGATTCTCCGTCGAGGAATGGGGGATCTATTATTACCGTTTCGAAGTGGCGGAAGTCTCGGGTGAAATCCATGTCGTCGGGGCGAGCGAGACGGGTCTCGCGGGGGAGAATCTGCCCGATTGGCAGCTCACCGTTTATGCGAAGGATTACGTCGTGCCCAAGACCATCGAAGGCGGCTTGATCTATCATATCTTTGCGGATCGTTTCGCGAAAGCGGGCGAAAGGAAGGAGCCGCGCTACGGCTACCTCAAAGAATGGGAGGAGAAGGTCACGGTCGTCGAGCCCGACGGGAGCTACCGCGCGAATGATTTCTACGGCGGAAATTTCAAAGGGATCACAAGCAAGCTGGATTATCTCCAAAGCCTCGGCGTCACGGAGATCTATCTCTCGCCGATTTTCGAGGCGAGCTCGAATCACCGCTACGACACGGGCGATTATATGAAGCTCGACCCTCTGCTCGGCACGGAAGAGGACTTCCGCGAGCTCATCGCGGAGGGGCGGAAGAGAGGGATCGGCGTGATCTTGGACGGCGTCTTCAATCATTCCGGCGCGGACAGCCTTTATTTCAATCAGCTCGGGCATTATGACAGCGTCGGCGCTTATCAAAGCCCCGATTCGCCTTATCACGATTGGTACTATTTCGATCGTTTCCCCGACGAGTACCACAGCTGGTGGGGGTGTAAGGTCGTGCCCACCTTGAATAAGAGCGCCGAAGGATATAGGAAGCTGCTTTTCGGCGAAGGCGGCGTCATCGAGAAATGGACGGGCTTCGGCTTGGACGGCTGGCGCCTCGACGTCGTGGACGAGTTGCCCACGGACTTCGTGGACGAGCTCCGCGCCGCGGTCAAGAAAGCGGACCCGAATGCCGTGATGATCGGCGAGGTCTGGGAGGATGCGAGCGTCAAGGTCAGTTACGGCACCCTCCGCCCCTATCTCACGAAAGGTCAGATCGACGGCGTGATGAATTATCCGTTCAAAGAAGCGATCCTCTCTTTCTGCATGCATGGCGGCGCAAGGGCTTTCGGCGCAAAGGTGATGCGCATTTTCGAGAATTATCCTTCGGACGCCCTGAATAGCTCCATGACCCTCATCGGGACGCATGACACCGTGCGCGTGATCAATGCCCTCTCGGGCGTGGACGTCAGCTATACGTCCAAGGAGCAGCGTAGGGACATCGTGCTCTACGGCGACGCCCTTGTCATCGCGAAAAAGAGGGTGAAGATCGCTTCGCTTTTGCAGTACGTGCTCCCCGGCGTCCCCTCGCTGTATTACGGCGACGAGGTGGGCTTGCAGGGCTATGAGGATCCGATGAATCGCGCGCCTTTCCCTTGGGGAAAGGAAGACGAAGATCTCCTCGCGCATTATCGCTTCCTCGGCGAGATGAGGAAAAAGCATAAGGACGTTCTCCTCGGCGGGCTGGACACTTGGGCGCAAGGCGAATTGCTCATCGTTCAGCGTTATAAGGACGGGAAATCCCTCTTTGCCGTGGTGAATCCCACCTTTGAGGACAGGATCGTGACCTTCCGCAAGAAAAAGAACGCGAGAGACGTCAGGAGCGGCAGAGTCTTAAAAGACGGCGACACGCTCAGCGTGCCCGCGCTGGACTTCCTGCTTTGCGAGAGTTTCTGATCCATTTCGGGCGAAGAAACGCAGGGCAGAGCCCGCGAGGGAAGAGCAGGCGAGAGAAAAGCGAGCGGCGCGTATGATTGGCAGGACGCAGAACGAGGGAGAAGAAACCTCTCCGCATCGCCGAAAGACGGCAAAATTCCCGCTGCGGCAAGCGGAAAATGCCTTGCGTCGCCCCGCCGAAAAGGGTATAATACATCTATGCATCCGTAGCTCAGCTGGATAGAGCACCGGCCTCCGACGCCGGGTGTCGTTGGTTCGAATCCAATCGGGTGCGCCAACTATTGTGACAAAATAGCTGTCACGAATAAAAAGGGCGAGATTTTTGCAGAATCTCGTCTTTTTATTTACAAAATATTTATCTTTTCCTAATTATTCATTATTTATCGTATAAAAAATCTTGGACATAATCTATTAGATTTATGGCTGTCATTTTGCGGTTTTTCAGGCCCGATAGGTTTTGAACTAACGACACCCCGTTTTGAGAAAGAAAAACAGCTATACAACTTTGTAAAAAACAGGTATTGAATCATAATGATTGATTGAATTGATATGGTATAATAATAATTGAAGATTAATTCGCTGTTTGTGGTAAAGACTTTTTGTGTTGCGCTTGATAAGATATTCGCGTAAGGAGCTTTTGAGAGAATCTGTCGCTAAAGCAAGAAAGGAGGAATAGACTTATGGATCAAGTCAAAGTTGGAGAGTTCTTGGCTTCACTTCGCAAAGAAAAGGGGCTAACGCAAGAGTCGCTCGCGGAAAGGATCGGCGTGACGAATAAGACGATCTCAAGATGGGAAACGGGAACCTATATGCCCGATATAGAAATGCTTTTGATCTTGGGAGAGCAGTTTGACGTGACGGTCAACGAGCTATTATGCGGAGAACGTCTTTCCGACGAAGCGATACGAACTAAGAGCGAAAGTAACATCAAGTACCTTGCCGCAAAGAATAAAAAACACATAAAGAAAATTTGTTTGATAGCGATGGTTGTTGTGCTATGTGTAACGTTTTTATGGCTTTCCGCTTTTTCGGTTTATTATGTTGTGAATCGTCGGGCAATGCTGTATCCGGACGGTACTTCAGATAGAAACAACGCGAAAAGGTATTTGGGAGAAATCGTCGTTCCTACCGCTTCCGAAGGTGGTCGCCTGTATGCGTCTGAGAATGGGCATGGTATTCACTTCGATCTACCTGAAGAATACACAAACGAGAAAACGCCCAATATTTTTGTGAACGACGACAAGGACTATGTTAGGATCGCTTCCATTATGGATCCTTCCGATGCATTGTGCCCGACAACGCTTGCTTTGTCCAAGTATTTTGCACAAGAGGGCATAACCAAATATACGGACAAGATCGCATTTGCATATAAATATGACTTAAAACAGACTACGATATTCTCATCATCGGAAACGATCGAGATTGCCGCGGGGGTTCGGGTATTACGCACATACGGCTCTGCGATAAATGACGACGGCGATATGGGCTTGTTCTACAAACTCTCCGGTCATGTGGAAGGTTATGCAATGAGCACTTCATCAACCAATCCGCAAGTATGGTTTGTATGCATTGAAAACGAGCATACCATTTGCTTCTTAAACATTAAAACCGCTGCGGCAGGAATAGATATAGATGCTTTGTCGGATTGGTTGGGTCAAGTTACTATATTCTAGCTTTTTTATGGACATAAAACCTGTTATTGAGGGTTGTGAATGATCTATATTGAAAACAAAACAATACAATTTGTCCCAAAATATTGACATTTGTCCCACGCCCTGGTATAATATTAATAGGAGCGTAGGGAGCGATGAAAAAAAAGAACATTATTAATCTAATAAAGTATTATTCCGAAGAAAATGACGCGGGGTTTAGGAGCGAAGCATATGAAATCGCTCGTGATTTTGATGCGGCGGGTGATTATAAGCTTGCAGAATATATCGTTTCATTGATGTCAAATGCCAATACGTTTGTTCCGCAAGTAGATGAATCGGAAATGTCTTTTTTTGAAAAAATTCCGCCTTCAAATGATTCTTTACCATTGCCAGAAGTGATAGAACAAGATATTTTGGGGATTATACATGCAATTGAGCGTCACTCCGGAATAAATAAATTCCTTTTTCAAGGAGCTCCGGGGACAGGGAAAACCGAGTCGGTTAAACAAATTGCGCGTATTCTTAATCGCGATTTATATGCTGTAAATTTTGCTTCACTGGTTGATAGTAAACTTGGTCAAACGCAAAAAAACATTGCCGCATTGTTTAAAGAGTTAAACAATTTGCGTTATGCGGAAAAAGTTATAGTCTTATTTGATGAGATAGATGCTATTGCATTGGATAGGACCAATTCCAACGATTTGCGCGAAATGGGGCGAGCAACTTCTTCCATTATACACGAGTTAGACCGGCTTAATGAGAATATAGTTTTGATCGCAACGACCAATCTATTCTATTTATTTGACAAGGCATTGTCTCGGAGATTCGACTTTATCATTGATTTTAATAGATATACTCCGAACGACCTGCTTGATATAGCGGAAATTATGTTAAACACCTTTCTTCAAAAATTCAAAATCAAAGGAAGAGATGTAAGATTGTTCCGGAAAATAATTGCTCTTATGAGCCCCATTCCTTATCCGGGAGATTTGAAAAACTTAATAAGAACGTCGGTTGCCTTTAGTAACCCAAATAATGAATTGGATTATTTAAAAAGACTTTTTGGAGAAGTAAATAAAGGGGAAATGAATTTAAAAAAACTACAGGAACAAGGGTTTACGGTTAGGGAAATCGAAACTTTAACCAGTATTTCTAAAAGCCAAGTGGCGAGGGAACTTAAAGGAGTAAAGAAATGAATAGTATTCTTCAATTAAAGGGGCAGTTCCAGAGCAATAAAAACCCGAATGGATTCGGGCCATCAAATATACCTGTTGGTCAATCGGTAGATGCTACTCATTTACAAGCGTTAAAAGGGCAACTTTACAATATTTTGAAGTATTGGGAAAAAAACAACGTTATCAAAGGGGCGCTTGTAAGTGTTTATTATAATCATGTGGTCGCCAAAAGTAACCGTATTAAGGGGCTTTTGTGTATAGGGAGCGCAGACCCAAATGACGCAATCAGGGGTTCTCGTTTTTATGGGGAAGATGGTATTCAACATGTATTTACTTATTATGTTAAATTAGATGTTCTAAGAGAATCAATTAGGCGTCTAGATATATGCATCGAAATAATAAATGAAAAATATTGCGGAAGAATAACATACAATGACTTGCATCAATTAAATGAAAATGAAGTTCATTATGCACATCCGATACTTGCAAAAAGCAATTTTATTAAAGTAGTTGTGGACGGTTATTACGTTAACAAGTTTTCGATTGACCAAGATGTGGAAATCACAACTGAGGATACTATTGTAACAATATACAAGACGGACGTTAAAACAACAGAATTGTTGCAAAGCATAGGTATTGATGTTATCGGTGCAAGAATTATTGATGAGACAACGATCTTGCTCACACCGGATCAAGTTAGCATTTTAAGCGAACATATGCCATATCTAATCTCTATGAGCGTTCGAGATTTATCAGAAATTGTTCCGGAAGATTTAGAATTATCGGATCCGCGCACTGTCTCCATCCCATCGCCAAAACAAGAACCTACAGTAGGGGTTATTGATACGCTGTTCTATGAAAATGTTTATTTTAAAGAATGGGTACAGTATACTCGAATGGTCGATAAAGATATTCCAACAACAATTGAAGACTGTGTACATGGTACAAAAGTGACATCAATTATCGTTGACGGACCAACGATTAATCCGGATTTAGATGATGGATGTGGCAGATTTAGGGTGCGGCATTTTGGAGTATCTACAAAAGGCAGGTTTAGTTCTTTCACAATATTAAAAGATATTAGGGATATAGTTTCAAAAAACCGAGATATAAAAGTTTGGAATCTTTCACTTGGTTCTGTTATGGAAATCAATAGAAATTTTATTTCTCCAGAAGCGGCGGAACTGGACAAGATCCAAAGCGAATATGATGTTGTCTTCGTTGTTGCAGGTACTAATAAACCAAAGGGTCGAAAGGAAGAAATGCGCCTTGGAGCTCCGGCAGATTCCCTTAATTCTTTAGTTGTTAATTCTGTTACTCGTTCGAATGAGCCCGCATCTTATCATAGGGTAGGGCCTGTTCTTTCGTTTTTTAATAAACCGGATATAAGTTATTATGGCGGAGATAGTAATCAGCTAATGAAAGCATGTTCTCCCTACGGAGAAAGTTATGTCTCAGGAACTTCTTTTGCTGCACCGTGGATTAGTCGGAAGATGGCATTTTTGATCCATGTACTTGGTTTTTCCCGTGAAGTGGCAAAAGCATTAATTGTTGATTCGGCAGCCGGATGGGATAGAAAAGATGATGTTTCTCATTCAATAGGCTATGGGGTCGTGCCTATTCGAATTAAAGACATAGTTCAAACCCCGGATGATGAAATACGATTTTTTATGACAGGAGCATCGGAGGAGTTTGAAACTTATACATATAACCTTCCCGTTCCCGTCTATAATGGGAAGCAACCATTTTTTGCAAGGGCAACTCTTTGTTATTTCCCAAAGTGCTTGCGAAATCAGGGAGTAGATTATACCAGTACTGAAATGGATATTCATTTTGGACGTGTTAAAGAAGAAAAAGGACGAGCTTTTATTAAATCCATTAACGATAATAAACAAGGGGATATGGGGCACTTGTTTTTACCGGAAGAAAACGCCAGAAAGCTTTACAGGAAATGGGATAACATAAAACATATTAATGACACAATAAAGAAATCATCAAGACCCAGGATGGCCTATGGTACAGGAACATGGGGACTAAGTGTTAAAACAAAAGAACGGCTTCGTGGGAAAAACGGGAAAGGACTTCCTTTCGGGGTAGTAATAACGCTTAAAGAAATGAACGGACAAAATCGGATCGACGATTTCATTAAATTGTGTATGATGAGAGGTTGGGTTGTAAATCAAATTGATATTGATAACCGCGTAGATGTATTTGAACAAGCAGAAGAGAATATTTCATTTGAATAAATAATCGATTATTTAAAATCAATGAAAGGAGATTGGTAATGAATAATATGTTATTTCAAAATGTGGCTGCCACACAAGATAATCCTAATTGGGAGAAATATATCTATAGGCAAAATCCACTCTACTCGCGAGAGGATGATATCCGAAGTCCATTCGCACGCGATTATACGAGGGTTCTTCATTCCATGGCGTATCGCCGTTTAAAACACAAAACTCAGGTGTTTTTTAACATTGATAACGACCATATCTGCACACGTATGGAACATGTTAGTCATGTGGATTCTGTAAGTTTAACAATAGCAAAAGGGCTTGGATTAAATGATGAATTAACAAAGGCAATAGCAATTGCACATGATCTTGGCCATGCGCCCTTTGGCCATAAAGGCGAAGAGGTGATCAGAAATCTCGCAAAGCAGCATTTGAAACAAAACTTTTGGCACGAGCAGAATGGGTTGCGTTTTGTCGATAAAATAGAGTTGCTCGAAGACAATTATAAAGTCAAGAAGAATCTTGATTTAACTTACGCCGTTCGAGATGGTATTATTTCTCATTGTGGAGAAGTAGATAAAAACGGATTAAAGCCGAGAGATATATCTATACCCATTGAAGGATTTGACATGCCGGGGAAATATGAAGCTATAACTTGGGAAGGGTGCGTAGTAAAAATGGCCGACAAAATTGCCTATGTAGGGCGAGATATAGAGGATGCTATTACTTTGGGCATATTAGATCAAACACAACAAAATGAACTTATAAAAATGGCTCGCATTCATGACCAAAAGGCCATTAACACGACGGTTATAATGCATAATTTAATTATTGATATTTGTCAAAATAGTAACCCGGAATGTGGAATTAAATTAAGTCAAAGATTCAATGAACAACTGAAAGAAATAAAAGAATTCAACTATCGTAATATATACCATAACCCAAGATTAAAACCCTATTTCGAATATGTTGAATTAATAATTACACAATTGTTTGAAACGTTAGTTTCGTTATATGATAATAAGCACACTTTGAAAGGCATGTTTGATAATAAAAAATATGCACCAGCATTTTTTTCATCTTTTGCACAATGGTTATCAAGGTATTGTTGCTCAAGTATTGTTCCTGATGGGGAACTAAAAAAGGAATCATTAAACTGTGAGAACGAAAAAATCTATCAAGAGTTAGAGACAAAAGAATTATATATTCAGGCAGTTATAGACTATATTTCAGGGATGACAGATCGCTTTGCAATAGCTGCATTTAATGAATTGCTTCAATTCGGAGTGCATGTTTGAAAAAGTAATGAAAAAGAATCGGAAAGAAATCGATGTTTCAATTAAAGAATTAATAGTCTATGGGTTTATCTTATCGATTGGGATACTTGCTCTTGTTCTGGTGAGCACCCTTTTAAAAGGAGTAGTTCACACTATACTATTGAGTTTGAGTACGGGGTTGATCGCGTCGTCTTTAACGGCGGGATTAATTGAAATATCTCAGTATATTGATTTTAAGAAAAAGTGGAAATATCGAAGGAGTGTCGAATTACGGCATTTATCCCGTGAGGTTTTTTCTCTTGCTCAAATGATTGCAGGGGATTATACCGCGAAAAATCTTGAAGTGCTAAGCAATAAACTATCAATCGCGATACCGCAAGAAAAAGAGGACTATATCATTTCTTGTATTGATACACAGCGAGGGAGTATAGCGCGAGAGCTTAACGCCATCCGCGAGAATCAAAACTATCTATTATTATCAGGATTCTTTACAAATCAGGAAGTGAGTTTTTTATGCCGATCTATTAACCATTATAATAAGACAACAACCAAAGAGAATTACAAATATGTGATTCAGAACATCATTGATTATATAGAGATGTTCGCGGATACACTAAAGTGGCAATCCTGAACAACAATGAGACGTGACAGCTATTTTGTGAAGTATAGCCAAGCAAGAATAATACGAACCAAGGGAATGCCCCGAGGCTCGTATTATTTTTTACAAGAAGTTTCTTTGGAATTGTTTTTACCACTTGATCATTGCAAAGTGTACATATTTTTGATATATTTATTTAAGATATGGCAAAGACAAAAGAGCAAATACATTATAATATGCAAATGGTACGAAATAAGGACTCGGCTATAGAGTTAAAGTTGCGCAAGGCTCTTTGGGGCCGGAGGAGATCGAGAAGGTCCTTGACGACGCCTACCTCATGAACGGTGGCAAGCAAGCGGCGGACGAGGGGCTCTCCCTCAAAGAAACGCTTGCGATGGCAAAGGCTACGAAAACGAAGATCCATCGCAGCAAGAAAGGCATTGCAGACTATTTGGCGGAGAAATACGGAGACAAGGCAGCGCTGAATCTGCGCGGGAATCAGACCAAGACGGGGCTTCCTCTCGCGGATACGCATTACGCTCTCTCCGAGGTCGGAAAGAAATGTTTTGTCTATGTCTACGAGACGAATGGCACCGTCGTATTGCTGCTTCGTTTGAGCGAAGCGTATGCAGAGACCGTTCGCGGCAAAGGAAAGAAGATCATTCGTTCCGCTTTCCCGAAGTCCAAGTACGCTTGGTTCACTGTGATTTTGGATGACACTTATTCGGAGGACGATATCGAAGAACTTCTCGACGCCGCATACGATCAAGCGAAATAAGATCGAGCTCAAATTAAAAGAGAGGTGTCTCAATGGAACGAGGCACCTCTTATTTTATGTGACGGTAATAAAAGAAACGACAGCCTTATCGCGCGGATATAGGGACATTATGTTGTTTCGGCAGGCGGTCAGGGCTTGCGGATGACTTTTTCGGCGATCTTGACGGTTTCGCGGGCGTCTTTGCCGTAGAAATCCGCGCCGACTTCCTTTGCGTATTCGGGGGTGAGGACGGCGCCGCCCACCGCGATCTTCGCCGTAGAGCCCGCTTCGCGCAGGGCGTCTATCGTGCGCTTCATCGAGGGCACGGTGGTGGTCATCAGGGCGGAGAGCCCGATCAAGGGGGCTTTCGTGCGGAGCCAAGCCGCGACCACGTCCTTTTCGTCCACGTCCTTGCCGAGGTCGAGCACTTTATAGCCATAACTCTGTAAAAGCATTTTCACGATATTTTTCCCGATGTCGTGGATGTCCCCTTTGACGGTGGCGAGGATGACG
>CAMOUZ010000004.1 GCA_946626795.1 uncultured Clostridia bacterium | reverse complement strand
TCTTCCCCGCCGTCAACGGACGCTTTATAAGCCGAGGCATACTCGACAGGATTCCACGTGACGCTATCGTTCTCCTTCTGCAAAGAAGGCGCGGCGAGTCTCTCCACGCGCATGGCGAAGCTCTCCTCGTCGGAATCGAGATAGATCACATTCCCGTCGACGCCGCCGATGGCTTTGACATAGATCACGTGATCTCCCTCGCCGAGCTTCGAAGCGTCATAGCTCTCTGCGGAGCGGAACCCATTTCCGTCCGCCTTGGCTTTATAAGCACTTGCATGAGGAACGGGCGCCCAAACGACACTCGTCCCGCTCTGCGAAAGCGAAGGCTTGGAGAGTTTCACGACATCCAGCTCGAAGTCCGCGGAGTCATCGGAATCACGATAAAGGGTGTGCCCGTTCACGCCGCCGAGCGCCTTGACGGAGATATTATATTCTCCTACGCCGAGATCGGAAACGTCATAAGACATTCCCGTCCCTTGAGCAACGTCATTCATCGTCACGAGATACCCAAAGGCATTCGAGACGTCATTCCAGCGAAGAATCTTCTCCTCGTCCAAGGCAAGCCCCGTCGGTTTCGCAAGCTTCGCCACGGTCAAGGTGAAAGAAGAAATCTCGGAATCGAGATACACCGTAGCGCCCGAAACGCCGCCCACCGCCTTGACGGAGACGGAATGCTCGCCCGCCGCAACGCCCGCGAGAGAATACTCCGTCTGAGAGATCGTCTCGGTATGAGAATCGATCTTCACCTCATACGAGAAAGCGGAGGGAACCGCAATCCAAGACAAGGAGGCGCCCAAAGTCAAGGTCGGCGTGGCGAGTTTCACGACGAAGATCGCTTCGGACGGAACGGAATCAAGATAATTCCCATCCTCGTTTCTCGCGATGACACGCAAGGTGTACGCACCCGCCTGTAAAGTCTTCCAATCATACGCCGAGGAGGTCACGTCCGTCTTGTACAGGTCGCCTGCCGTGATGATATACTTCCCTGCGGACGCCACTTCGCTCCAACTCAAAAGTTGGTCTTTATTCTTCACGATATTCGTGACAGTAGCAAGTTTCGTGACGGTGACGGAATCGGAAGGCGCGGAAGGCAAACGGAACACCGCGGGATCTCCGAGCTCGGAGACGCGGATGACATACGTGCCCGCTTCGAGCGTAGAAGCGAAAGCCGCTTCTCTGATCGAATGCACGCCGCCGATCGCCGCGTCGAAAGCATAGCGATAAACGCCGTTCGTAGCGTCGTTATGCGCGAAGGTGAGTTTGGAGCTGTCCGTAACCTCTCCTTTCACCGATACGAAAGTCAACGCCGTCGGCGTCGCCGAGCGGACATAGGTACGCACGGTCTTATCGGAGTCAAGCGTACGCTTCTCCGTGGTGCCCACCGCATAGATCGTACATTCGCCTTGTTCGCCCGAAGCCAGATCCGCAAAAGCGGCGGCGGGAAGACTCGTCGAACTCGTCACGTCGGACACGTCGCTCGCGCGCGGGATCTTATTTATATAGGAATATCGCTCGTACTTATCGCTGTTCACGGCGTCATTCACGCTCCAACAGAGGGAGAAAGCCGCGTCCATATATGTCGTCGGCGTCACGAGCTTATAGAAGCTCACGGTCTGCTCCGCCGAGGGGAGATACGGGATGTACTGCCCGTCGTATTTCACGCCGTCGCCGTCGTCGTCGTTATTGAGATACGCCGAGAAAACATGGGTGCCCGAGGTGAGCGAGGCGCTCGGGATGGCGTAGATAAGGTCTGTCGCCGTCAAGCCTTCTCTCGAAAGCACGGCGCCGTCGAGCGCATACGTGTATTTATCCGTGATCGCTTTGCTGAAAACGAGGTCCACGAAGGCATCGGCGCTCGGCTTACGGAAAGAGAGTTCGGGGGTCGCCTGTCTGCGGACGACGATCTCGGAGATCTCCGTGGAATCAAGGGTGTTCTCGCCGTCTCCGAGAGATCGGAAGGTCATCTTATAATACCCTGCCGCGGCAAGATCCAAAATACTCTGCCCTTCGCCGCCATCCAAAGCGTACTGCGCGGTCTTATCGGAAAGATCGAGCGAACGCGACTGACTCGCAGCAAGGACATAGCTCTCATCCAAGGCGTACTCCGCGTCCGCGGGATCGTTATCCGTCTTTTTGTAAAGAGCGAGCGCGACGCCTGCGGGACCTGCGGCGTAACCGTAGTCACTCATCGAGATCACCTGCGAAGCATAAGCGAGCGTCGGCTTCTTCAAGCGGACGACGGTGATGACCGCCGAGGCGGAATCAAAGACGGGGATCGTCGTATCTTCGCAATTCGCCGTCACCGTCAAGGTATGCGTGCCCGCTTCCGCGAGCTTTGCGATCGTATTATTCAAAGCATATTGCAAGGCAGAGAAATAGGTCGAAGAACCGCTGACTTCGATCTTATATCTCGTCGCGCCGTCGACGCTCTTTTTCACATGCAAGTAACTATCCTTGATCTCGAGCTCGGGCGCCGCAAGACGGGTCACGCAATAAATCGCGGGATCGGAAGCGATCGTGGCGGAATAGCCGGTCTGCATCGCCGCATTCACGATATGCACGACGTTCTCCCCCGCGCTGTAACTTGCGAGATTACTCTTCAGATTGATAAAGGTATCGCTCTTGTCAAGGGCGAGCTCCGTCCCCGTCGAAAGCGAGTAACTGCAAGAAAGCCGCTCTCCGTCTGCGCCCACGCCAAGCGAGAGCCTGCCATTCGAAGAATATTCGCGGATGTTCGGCGTCGCATTCTTATAGAAGGTCAGCGAGGCATATTCGCCGTCGAGATAAAGCTCCGTATCGGACTCCATCTCCTCTTCCGCGTCCTCATCGTCGATCATGACTTCGATGTCCGACACGGAATAACCGTAACTATACGCCACCTTGAAGGTATAGCCGCCCGCAAGGAGGCTCCCATTCGACAAGAAAGCGTCGTACTCATAAGCATGCGCCTCATTCGTGAGGATCGTCTTCACGTAATCCGTGGGCGTCGTCGACGTCCCTTTGGAGAAGACCACGCTGTATTGATAAGTATTCGAGGGCTGCTTCCAAGCAACGCTCCCCGACGTGACGGTGAGAGGATTCTGCGAGACACTGAAATTCTCCGCCTTATGGATCTGCACGAGGACCTTATCGCTCGGCACGGCAAGGAAGTCGCCGTTCATCAAACTGTCCTCCGCGCGGAGGGCGATGGTGGTGACGCGAGACTGGATGGCGGAAGAATTCTCCAAAACGTACTTATTTCCGACGTACGGGAGGATGTCATTCCCCAACGTACAGCTATGAGAATAGCTGCCGTCCGAAATGATCTCGATCTCGATGCGGTCGCGATCATTATACTGCGCGCCGCCTTGCACGTGGCGGATGCGATAAGAGGGCTTTTGCAGCTTCAAGATCGTCTTGGTCTCGGAATATTTTCCCAAGCACCCCTTCTTTCTCGTCGTCTCGCCGTCGCAAACGATCGTATAGCCGTAATTCTTCATGTCATTGCCCGTGACCGAGATGCGATACGTGCCGGAAGAGAGCGGATTTTGCTCCGTACCGAGGACATACAAGACCTTGCTGTCCACGCTCTTGAACTCCACCTTTCCGTCTTTCTCCTGCCTCACCGTATAGACGGTATCGCCGCCGAGATGCGACCACGAGACATTGACCCCGACATTCGAATTCACCGAAACGACGGGAGCGTCCAAGACATAAAGCCCCGTGATGCTCGCCCAACGGCTGAACGTATTTTTGGTTTGATAGATCGGCTTCACGTAAAGATCCACCATCGTATCCGCTCTGAGATTGCTCCCTTCTTCATAAAGCACCATCGGCTCGGAGGTGAAATCCACGCGATCCGACCAAGGCGTGCCGTCCGTCGTCCCGCGCAAATAATAGGAACAATTCTCGATATTATTCCAAGTGACGGCGCCTCCCGTCACGTCAAGCCCCGTAATGGGAGCATTCATCTTGACATTCACTTCCGCGACGTCCGCAGGCGCGATATAAAGCCTGCCGTCGGGGTCCACGACGTTATCCGTGCCCAAAGGCTCCACGCGCAGGTTGAAGGCGCTTTCGAGCCGAGAAATCTCCGGGAAAGCGAGCTTCACTTTCCCCTGCCCGCCGCCGGGCGTCTCTTTGGGGGTGGTGACCACCGCGGGTCTATTCAGCTCATTTCCGTAATACGCCGTAACGACATAGCCGAAAGAATTCGTCACCTTCGAGATGAGGATGCTCTCCTCCTTATCGTCATACTCGATCTGCCCTACGGAGCCGAGCTTGCAAAAATCAATGGGGTCGCTCCAATACGAATACGCCACATTCAGCTTGCCGTCCTCATAAGAGAGGGGCACGGTCTCGCGGATGCGGACTTTATAAAGCTTGCCCGCCTCGAAATCATAGGTCAAAGACGTGCCCGAAACCGAGACGAAGGACTCCTTGCCGTCCGCCTGCAAGGCGATCTCGTACTGCGGATTTTTGGCGTTATCCGTCTGCTCCCAACTCAGCGTGACCGCCCCGTCTTTGGACGTAGAAGCCACCACGGACGCGCGCGCAATATCATTCAATCTATAAAAAGCAATAGGTTGGAGCACTTTCCATTCTCCACCCTCGTAATATTCCAAATTATATTCACAAGTCTCCGTGAAAGGAAGCGTCACGTAAGACATCCCCGCTTCTACGGAGATCACGTCATTCTGCCGCTTATCGTAAAGCCGCAATTGACGATACGGGATATTCTCCCAAGAGAATACCAAGAGTCGCTCCGACGTCCTCGAAGTGAGGGAATAAACGGGAGTGTCGGAAGAAGTATCTTCTCCCGACGATTCACCCGGCTTATCTTTTTCGCCGCAAGCGGCAAGCGCCATAGCGACTGCCACTGCAAGGCAGATCACTATGGCGAGCAAAATAATACTTGTCAGTTTCTTCTTTTTCATCATTGTTTACTGTCGGGGGCAGAGCCCTGCCCCCGTTTCGTAGGTTGGTTTTTCAAAGGCTCACTCGGGATCAGCCGCGGGAGCCGCCGCGGGAATCGCGCTTGCGGAAATGCCCGGATCATAGGTCGTGGTCGTATACTGCGTGGAGGAGAAGGTATCCGACTGGTTACCGACCGCCAAGATATAGACCTTGACCAAGATATCGCCGTTATAGGCCTCCACATCTCTCTTATAGGTCGCGACGATGTCATAGATGTCATTCAAGACGTCGTCCTCTTCCGCCTGCGCATCTTTATACCGGATGACGGCATTCTCGGACGTGATCTCATCCTGTCTCACACCGACGCCGATGAGATCACCATTGAATTTCAAGATCTCATAGTACATTCTGTACGTGGCGTTCGTGATCCTCTCCCAAGAGACGTCGATATCATTTCCGTAAGACACTCCGATCGTAATGTCATTGTCATTGATCTCGCCGAGGAACTTGACATTTACCGCCGTGGTGAAAGCGGAAGAATAGACGTACGTGCCGTAATCATCGAAGTAGTCACCGCGATGCGCGACCGAGATATTCTTCGTGCCGACCTCACCCTCCGCGAAGACGTAGGTATTGCCGTCGATATAGCGCTTGATGCCGTCGCCGAGATCGATGATGAAGCCATTGCCCTTATTCTGCGAATTCACTTCCAAAGCCACTTTTCCGCTCTCCATAAAGAAGCCGATAAGCGGTTTATTCGTATTCTTCAAAGCGGGCACGTCGTTTCTCTTCGTCGGCTGATAATAGACGTAGGCATTGGAATCCATCGTCTTCTCGTTATCGCCTTTGCAGACGACGGTCACGACGGGATACGGATATTCGTCAGAGAACTTCGGATCGAAGTAATAATATCCGTCTTCCGCATTGAGCTCATAGCCTTCCGCATTTTCCGCGGTCTTCTCGCCATAGCGATACATCGTCGAGAGAGCGACGGAGATCTCGTAAGAGCTCGCAACGCGCGGCTCGCCCGGATTTCCGCTGCGATCATACGGCGTGTAAGACACGGGCTGCCATCTGTAACCGTTGCCATAAGTCTGCCAAGCGGCGTCGATGGTCGGGAGCTTCACGATACGCGTCCACTTATAGCCGTCCACCACTTCGCCCTTCTCCAAGATCGCGGAGTCGGAGGTGAAATAGGTCTCGTTATCGCCCACGGAACGCACGTTGAAGAAGTGCGCGCCGACGCTGACGGAGGAGAGATCGAAGCTCTGTCCCGTCACCACGCCGATCAAGACGTCTCTGTCATAGACCTCGAAGTCCGTCACGTTGATCTTGTATTCGGGCATCGTCCATTTCAAGGAGCTGCCTTCCACGATGAGGTGGGTCGGAGGCGCAAGCTTGAAGAGAGGCTCCGTCGGCGTAGCGCCGGAATCCATCGTGATGGGCTCGCCGTTTTCGAGATTCTTCCCGTGATTACCGACGGCGTAGATATAGAAGACGCAACCTTCCTCTGTGAGGGAGAAATCCGAGCCGTTCGTCTTATACGTGAGGCCTTCGAGCTTGATGGAATTTCCTTTCACGATGTCGTCCGTCGAGCCCTTCGGCGTCAGCTGGAAGACTTCCGTGCCTGTGCCGCCCGCTCTATTCACCGTGATCTTATAACCGACCGCGCCGTAGGTGGCGTCCCACGTGAGCACCGTACCGCCGTCGATGATGCGGACGTTCTCCGGGGTTTTGAGCTTATTGAGATAATAGATATTCGAGAAATCCGAGCTGATGACAACGCCCTCTTCGGTGACGAGCTCGCCGTCGCCCACGCCCGCTTGGATAGTGAAGGACTTCGCAGAGCCTCTGTAAAGGACGCCGCGCGCGCTCACTCTCGCCTTGTAATCACCGTCGCTGAAACGAGCAAGCGGAGAAGAAGCCGTACTGAAAACGTCGTCGATGGCGCCATTCGCATACAAGGTGTATTGCTTCTCGTGCTCTTCCATAAGATTCTCATAATCCCAGACATTCTCGTCCGTCCAAACCAAATTGCTGTCGTCGTCGATCACGAGATTCTTCGGCGTGCCGAGCTTGCAGAGCTTCACCGTCATCGGAGAAAGCGAACTCAACGTGAGCTGACCGTTGATGATGGAGGTCTCGTTAAAGCTCATCGAGCGGACCTGCAAGGTGAAGTCCTTTTTGGTCGTCGTGGAAGGCGTCACGAAAGTGAAGCTATTCCCCGCCGTGCCGTTACTGACGGTCGTGCCGTCCAAGAGGAGCTGATAATAGGAATCATTTCCGCCGATGGTATCGAAGGTGATCTTCAAAGCATAGGCGCCGTTCGCCTGATTCGAGAGGTCGACGGCGGTCAGCTCTTCGGAGAGATAGAAATGACGGGGAGAGGGAAGCCTCGTGACATGGATCACATCCGACGGGACGCTATCCACATAAGCGGCTTTGCCTTCCGCATTCACCCCCGCGAGGGTGGTCAGATAGACATTATAATTGCCTTCATCCGCAAAGGGATAGGTGGCGCAAAGGACGTCCTTCGCGACTTCCTGCTCAATGGTCTCGACGATATCGCCATTCGCATTGAGCTTCTCGACGGTGAAGCGGAAACCGTCACCCTCGGGCACATAATCCCAATAGAAGAGTCCGTTATCAAAACGCAAGGTCTTGGAGGTAAGATACGTTGCGGAGATGCGGGAAGACCAATTCGTATAGACCGCGGCGCCCTTCACATTCGGCTTGACTCTGACGACGATCTGATGATTCGCAATAATGCCGAACTTATAAGAGGTGGCGCCTTCGACAAGATGTTCTTCGACGTCGGAGCCCGATCCGCCTTCCACGCGGACATAATAAGAATCCGCCACTTCACTCGCCGTCCATTCGACAGAATCTCCGTTAAAGCGAACGCCTTCAACGCCGTCGAGATGCGAGACCACTTTCGCCTCGGAATAACGGCTGCTCTGATAAAGCGTTTCGTCAGAGGATGCGGCTTGGATGGAGATGCTCATGCGCGCTCTCTTGGCGGCGTCCTCGAAGACTTCGGGATAAGTCTGTTCAAGATTCAAGGCATTGACATGCGCCGTAACGACCTCATGCTCTTCGGGAGAGCCGTCCGCCGCATAGGTCGTGAGCTTCACGTTATACGTGGGAGCCATCTCCTCGAAGGAGACGGGAGCCCAAGTGAGGTACGTGCCGTCATAAAGGGGCTCGGGCGGGGTGGCAAGCATCGTGAAGGAAACTTCCGCGCTGTACTGACCGAAGACGTCCTTCGAGCCGACGAGATAAGGTCTGACGCGGAGACGGCTGACGCCCGTGGGGGCCTCGCATCTCGCTTCGGCGCTATCCGTCACTTCCTTATTGAGCCAAACGAAATAACGAATGGTCTCATCGGGATACGCTTCTTTAAGCGCGGCGTCGGACTCCGTCCAATCATAATAACCGTCCTTCGCCACAACCGTCACGACGGGCAAGCACTTGAAGGTGCCGGTGATCGTGCCGATCTCCTTGCCTTTCTCGTTATAGACTTCGACGGAGACATCGAGACTCTCGCCCGCATCTTCGGGCACGGAGATCTCATACGTCGTCTCGTCTACGTCTTGCTCCTCGCCGTTCACGAAAGCTTTACAAACCGTATTCACTACGGGATTCGCCACCTGCAAGATGCCGTCTTTCACCGTAAGCGTGGTCTCTTTCAAGAGCTTGCTGCCGCAGGCGGTCAAGCAGACCGCGCAGACCAGCAACATTGCTATCAATACAATACTCAATACTTTTTTCATATTCATTCACCTCATCTTTTCACGCATATCAGCCGATCGTGAAGGTATGGTCTTGATATCCGAGGACGTTGAAGACATTCGCCTCCTCGTCACCATACGGTCTGATGCGCAACGCGACATAGGTCTTATTGCTCGAAACGGGGATCAAAATGCCTTTCCCTTGCGCGTCAGCCACTTTCACGCTCTCTTCGATCGCATCCAAGAGATCATTCACCGTGGTTCCCTCAACGTCCGTGGCATTATAATAGCAAAGCTTATAGTCATAACCCGTCGCGCCGGAAACGGGATCCACTTCGATCGCCGTCGTGCCGTCCGCCTGTCTGATATAACGCACGTCGTAGCCTGTGATCACCGGCAAGACGGTGAAGCTCGCCGCAATGCATTCATCGGAGTCGAGATACCAATGCGACATATCCACTCTGTCGCCTGCGAGAGCGCGCACAACGATGCTGTACTCTCCGGAGACGTCCACATTGATCTTCGCATTTCCGTTCTTCATATCCGCGGCGGAGAAGACATGCTCCGCGCCGCCGATGCTGACGCCGTACTGCTTCGCTTCGAGCTCGACATCGCTCTTGACTTTGACCACCACGGTATTCCTGCCGGGGACGAACTCGACTGCCTCGAAATCAGAAGCTTTCAAAGCCGCGTGCTTGGTCAGGGTGGTGATCGTATAGGTGGAACTCAAAGAACGAATGGAGGTGAGTCCGTTATCGCCGAGGCCATAGACCTCCATCTCGATCTGATCTCCCTCCTCGCCGTAAATGAAGGGCTTGAAGGAATTGTCCTCATATCTCGTGTAGATATAGGAGTTCGCGCGAACGGTGCCGTCCGTGGATTTATATCTCACGACGACGCAATAATTCGAGACGTTGGTATCGCCCGCCCAGGTGAGCTCGCCCGTCACTTCGTTGCAAGAGGTGTCGGGGGTCTTGATGATCCTGATCGAGACGGCATTGCTCTCGTCGGACTCGAACCAATACTCCGTGCCCGCCTGATTGACGGAGTAATTCTTCACGCCCGCCGCATCCGGCTTCGCGATGACCGCAAAGCTATACACGCGGGTGCCGTTATTCGTCTTGTCATACAAGGTCTGCAAAGCGATCTCGCCGACAGAGACCGAAGTGGGATCCGCGTTCGGGAGGATCGTCACGGAAGGATCCGCTTTGGAGGTCTGTCCTGCGGAATTCTGCACGTCGGGAATGGCGGAAACGGGAAGCTTCGCCACTTCCTCCGAGCCATAGCTCAAAGAATACGCGCCCGCATTCTCGACGGGAGACCACGTGACCTTCCCGTCGGTCACCGTGGGAGCCTTGGGGGTTTCGAGCTTATAAAGCATGATCTGCTCGGAAAGATCGGAAGAGAGCACCGCCGCCTTATCCGCATCGGCCTGCAAGACGCCGCCGAGGGCGCGCACCTTGACCGTCGTGCCGGAGATCAGGATGTCGGACTGTCTCACCTGGAAGGTATTCGCGTCCGCGGACTCCGTTCTGCTGCCGAGAGAGACGGCGTACTGCACGGGCATAAAGCTGATGTCCGTGCCCGTCGCGTCGATGACGCCCGGATCCCAAGTGAGGGTATAACCGTCCGTCGCTTTATCCGTGATCGCGAGACCTGTCGGAGCGGCAAGTTTATAGAGATAATAGGGGCTGGAATAGAAGCTCGTGACTTGGATGTCGCCATTGCCCCTCGCGGCGACATAGAACTTATAAAGACCCGCCTCCAAGCCGCCGAAATCGGAAGCTGACGTGCCGAAGATGGAGCCGTTCTTAACGGGCTTATCGTCCTTGTCATAAATCACATAGCTGTAACCATTGGAATTCTCGACCGCATTCCAGCTGATGACGCCCGCATTGCAGGAAGTCACCTTCGGGGAAGCGAGCTGATAAAGGAAGAACTTATTATCCGTCGTGTCATTCAAGATGACGGTGTCGAAATCACCTTCCACATCGGTGACGGTGGCTTTCCGACCTCTCTTGGAATTCTTTGCGAGGAGGAGAGTATTCGCGCGATCGCTCGTGGCTTGCACTCTGACCCAATTGATATTGGAAGCTTCGGCGGAACCGGAGGTCATCTCATACGTGAGGTCGAAAGCGAAAGCATAGACCTTGCCGGTCGGCGTCGTATTCACGTCGAGATTCTTCACGGCGACGTCGCTATACGTCACGTTGACGCCGTCCGCGTACTTCGGAAGATTATACGTCGCGGCGACGCGTCCCGAGATGATCTGCTTGCCATCCTCGAAGACCGGCTCTCTGACGTCCTCCGTCACGAAGGTCACGGCGTCGATGGTCTGCAAGATGACGATACGAATGGGCTCGGAATACTCGGAATCGGAATAAGGCGCTTTGCCATTCGATCTGACATAGAAGTAATATTCGCCCGCCGCGGTCGTCGTCCAAGTGAACTTCGTATCCGTGAAGGTGTCATAACCGAGGTCTTTCATCTCCTGCCTCTCGCTGGAAGTGCGCTCCGCGTCCTTACAGACATATACGGAATAACTCTCGACGTCGTCGATGGGCTCCCAGACGATATTCTTCGCGCTCTCATTGCTGCTCCAAGTGAGCACGGGCGCCTCAAAGAACTTCACCCTGCCGCCGTTATCCGCCATCGTCCATTCGGAGAAGCACTTGCCTTCGTATCTGCTCGGCTTCACCATCACGTCGTACTCGATATTCGGCTCGAAGCCGCCGAGCGCATTTTTCTCCGTGGTGATGATCTCCTCATGCCATACGCCGTCCGACGTTCTGTATTTCTTATAAACTTCGTAGACCGTGGCGTCATGATTCTCTTCCCAGACGATGCCGCCGTCCGCAGGACGGACTCTCGTGACAGGATTGAGATATGTAAAGGACTCGTGCGTCGGATCGGAATCCACGATATCTTTCGCTTCGTCGCCGATCGCCGTGATCCTCACCCAGAAGGACTTATGCTCATTCTCGTTATAGTAGCTACCCGCCGTGGGGAAGCCATCGTCGTCTCTCTCAAAGAGGGCGACCGCCGGCTTATACACGTACTGCGGCACTTCCGTATAGTCCGTCTTGCCTTCAAGCTCGACCAAATACTTCGTGGCTTTCGGCACTTCGTCCCAGGTGATGAGCGCTTTCATCGTCATGGGGATCACGCCGTCGCCTTCGTACGCGTCGTTATAACGGATATTCGTGGGCGCTTGCAGAAGCGTGACCGTCTTCTTATTCGACCAGACGCCGAAATGCTTGGCTTCCGTCACGAGCGGCTTGACGCGGAGAGAAGCCTGATCGGTGTCCCCCTCACGAACGGGCGCGAGAGAAAACGCCTCGGTATAGCCGGGGTACTCCGTGCCGTTCTGCTCATAGACGTACTTGCTGATGCCCGAGACCGCCGCCCACTTGAAGGCGCCGTCCTCGAAAGTCACCGTAACGGGGCCGACCGCCGTGAACGTCTCCTCTGCCGCCTCTTCCGCGTCTCTGTAAAACTTGCTGCTTTCATTCGCTTTCGCAAGCACCGAGATCTTCGCGTCGACAGTGACTTCGATGGCGTACTGCGTCTCCTCTGCCGTGTAAGAAGTGCCGTTGACGGTCACTTCATAGAAATCGGCATGTTTGACGGCATCCCAACTGATCACCTGCCCGTCATACGCGAGGCTCTCGACATCGACCGGATCAAGGGCTTTCTTCTTGATGGAACAGCCGGCGAAAGCGCACGTGAGCACTACGAGACAGACGATCACTGCAACTAAGATGATGCGTTTTGTCATTGCGTTTCTCATGTGAATCCTCCTCTAAATTTTGAAGATCGGCGCGGCGAACTTCGCCACACCTTATCACGATTATAGCATTGTTGCGGGTTATTTACAACTGTTTTTATCTAAAAAAATGCGTTTTTCCTCCGAAAAAATATCCGCCGTTTTCCCCTTCTTCTTTTTCAAGGCTGTCGGAGAGCCTCGCTCGTCGCGCGTTCTTTGCCTATATATAATATATAAGCCAAAAGAAGTGGCGGTTCGAAGAAAGCGAAAAAAATGCGAAATTTCGTCATCTCGTCTTGACCGTCCGGAGAGAGCGAAAACACACGTTTTTCCCAGGCTTTTCGCCCATTCGATCCCCTCGCCGGAAGGGAAGAGAAGGAGGCGATTTATGCGCGGAAATGTTATGCGTTGTTTACAATCAATTTGTGTGAGACTTCATCGATTTCACAAAAAAATTTTTCCTTTGACGGCGGACATCCCCGCGAGGGAAAGCAAGAAGGAAATATCTGCTTGTCTCACGTTCGCGCGTGTGCTACAATGTATCTTGCGCGGAGCAAGAGCCTCCGCCCTGTGAGGAGACCATGAAAACCAAGTACACGACAAAAGGACAAGACCAAAAACTCAGTTCCCTCGACGCGGAGATGAACAAAGAAGCTTTCCGCGATCTCGAAGAGGCGCTTTTGCCCACTCTTCAAGCGATCCCCGACGACGAAACGAGGAAGGTCTTCGAGCAATGCTTCTTCAACACCATTCGCACGACCGCTTTCCTCGAAGAAGACGGCAGCGTCTTCCTTCTGACGGGAGACATCCCCGCGATGTGGCTGAGAGACTCCGCCGCGCAGGTGATGCAATATCTCTTCTTTGCGAAGCAATGCGAGAGCGTACGCCGCCTCGTCAAAGGGCTCTTCAAAAAGCAAATTTCTTTCATTTTGAAGGATCCTTATGCGAACGCCTTCAACCGCACGGCGAACGGCAACGGTCATATCGACGATCTGCCCCTGCCCCTGCCCGAGGTGTGGGAGCGGAAATTCGAGCTGGATTCCCTCTGCTATCCTTTCTTCCTCGCTTGCAAATACTTCGAGAAGACGGGTGACAAGAGCATCTTCGAGGGGGATTTTAAAACGGGCTTCGACATAGCGCTCCGCGTCTTCAAGACCGAGCAACGCCACGCCGAGCTCTCGGACTATTATCACGACAGCATATATCCGCCGAAGCACGAGAAATTCGTGGGAAGGGGCGGAAAAGTGCTCGTAAACGGGCTGGTTTGGTCCGGCTATCGTCCGAGCGACGACAGCTGCACCTACGGCTATTACATCCCCGGAAATATGTTCATCGTGGCGGTGCTTTGCAAATTAAAGAAGGTATTTGACCTTCTCGGAGACGAAAAACGCGCCGCGGACTGTCTCACTCTCTCGGAGGAGATCCGCCATGCGCTCGACAAATGCGCCGTGACGCAAAGGGAAGGCAAAGACATCTACGCCCTTGAAACGGACGGACTCGGCAATTACAACCTGATGGACGACGCGAACCTGCCGAACCTGCTTTCCTTGCCTTACATCGAATATCCTTATCTCGACCAGGAAATCTATAAGCAGACCCGCGCTTTCATTTTAAGCAAGAAAAATCCCTATTTCTTCGAGGGAAAGGCGATCTCCGGCATCGGCAGTCCGCACACCCCCGAAGGATACGTTTGGCCGCTTTCCCTCATCACGGAGGCGCTGACCTCGGAGGATGCGACGCGCATTCAAGAGATCGTCCGCATGCTAGTCCGCTCGACGGGCGGCACGGGCTATATGCATGAAGGCGTGCAAAAAGACGACGACCGTATCTTTACGCGCCCTTGGTTCGCTTGGGCGAATTCGCTTTTCTCGCAAATGATCCTGACGAAATTCGACCTCCTCTTCCCCCGCGAGGAGCAAAGTAAATGAGTCGCTATCTCGCCGTAGACATCGGCGCCTCTTCGGGCAGACATATCGTCGCTTCCCTCAAAGGCGGACGCCTCGTGATGCGGGAGGTGTATCGCTTCCCCAACGGCGCGAAAGAGGAAAACGGAAACCTCGTCTGGGACGCGGACGCTCTCTTCGAGGAGATCCTCACGGGGCTGAAAAAAGCCGATGAAGCGGGGCTCCGTCCCGACTACGTCGGGATCGACACTTGGGCGGTGGATTACGCGCTCCTGGATGAAAAAGGAGAGCGTATCGGCGAGGTCTTTTCTTATCGAGACAAACGCGGCGGCATCGCGGCGAAAGCGGCGCACGGCGTCCTCCCCTTCTCCGCGCTTTACGAGAAGACGGGGATCCAATATCAGCCCTTCAATACGGTCTATCAGCTTTTCGCCGATAAAAAGAGCGGAAAACTCGAAAAAGCACGCGCTTTTTTGATGCTTCCCGATTATTTCCATTACCGCCTGACCGGCGTGAAAAAGCAAGAATACACGAACGCCACCTCCACGGGAATGGTGAATGCAAAGACCCATCTTTGGGACGAAGAAATCCTCTCCTCCCTCGGCTACGACCCCGCCCTCTTCGGGGAGCTCTCGGCGCCCGGGAGCATCGTCGGCTGTTTCAAAAAGGAGATCATGGAGCGTCTCGGCTATGACGCGACGGTCATTCTCCCTGCGACGCACGACACGGCGAGCGCCGTGCTTGCCGCGCCCATACAAGGGAGAGCGCCTTACATCTCTTCCGGCACGTGGTCCCTCCTCGGCATCGAATCCGAGAAGGCGCATACCGACGAAAAGGCGCGCCGATACAATTATTCCAACGAAGGCAGTCTCGAAAGGACTTTCCGCTTCCAAAAGAACATTATGGGACTTTGGATGATCCAAAACGTCAGAAAAGAGCTTAGCGACGCTTACTCCTTCGCGGAGCTCGCCGCCCTCGCGGAGGCGCATCCGACGGATGCCGTCCTCGACGTGAACGATGAAAAATTTCTCGCCCCGAAGAGCATGATCGCGGCGATCCGAGAGACGATCGGCGAAAGCCCCGTCGGCGAGATCGCCTATTGCATCTTCAACAGTCTTGCGTTATCCTATAAGAAAGCGATCGACGAGATCGAAGGGATGACGGGCGAAAGATACGACCGCTTGCATATCATCGGCGGCGGGAGTCAAAACGAGCTTTTGAACAGGCTTACCGCGGAGAAGACGGGGAAGAGAATCATCCTCGGACCCACGGAATGCACGGCGATCGGAAACGTCGTCGCGCAGATGCTCGGCACGGGCGAGATCAAAAGCCTAGCCGAGGCAAGAAACATCATCAAGCAATCTTTTGAAATAAAGGAGATCAAACTATGACGAGATACGAAAGTGCGAAAGAGATCTATCGCTCCTTCGGCGTGGACACGGAAGAAGCTCTGCTTCGACTGAAAGAGATCCCCATCTCCGTCCATTGCTGGCAGGGAGACGACGTGCTCGGCTTCGACGGCGCCGATTCGCTCTCGGGCGGCATCCAGACCACGGGGAATTACCTCGGGCGGGCGCGCACGCCGGAAGAGCTTCTCCAAGACATCGAAAAGGCTTTCTCTTTGATGCCCGGAAAGAAGCGCCTCAACGTCCATGCTTGCTATGCTTTTCTAGGGACCGACAAGGGACTTTTGGATCGTGACGCTTATAGCTATAAACACTTCAAACCCTGGGTGGATTTCGCCAAAAAGATCGGCTGTGACGGCGTGGATTTTAACCCGACTTTCTTCGCCCATCCGAAGATGAAAGACGGGCTCTCCCTCTCCTCTCCGGACGAAAAAACGAGGACTTTCTGGGTGGAGCACGGCAAGCGCTCTTTGGAGATCGCCGCGGAAATGGGACGCGCTTTCGGGAAGCCTTGCTTAATGAATATCTGGATCCCCGACGGCTATAAGGACGTCCCCGCGGATCGACTCGGTCCCCGCCTCCGTTTAAAGAAGTCTTTGGACGAAATGCTCGAAAACTACGACAAAGAATGGGTGACCCCCGCCGTGGAAAGCAAGGTCTTCGGCATCGGCGTGGAGAGCTACACCGTCGGCAATAACGAATTTTATCAAAATTACGCCGCTTCGCGTGGGATCTGCTGTCTCTTGGACAACGGACACTATCATCCCACCGAGGTGGTCTCGGACAAGATCCCCTCGCTCCTCGCTTTCTACGACACTGTCGCCTTGCACGTCACCCGCCCCATCCGCTGGGACAGCGACCACGTGGTCTTATTCGAGGACGAGCTGAAAGAGATCGCGAAAGAGATCGTCCGCAACGACGCGACGGAGAAAGTGAAGATCGGTCTGGACTATTTCGACGCTTCGATCAACCGCATCTCGGCTTGGGTGACGGGCGAGCGCTCGATGGAGAAGGCGCTCCTTTACGCCCTCCTCCTCCCCAACGCCGCATTAAAGGCGCTCCAAGACGAGGGGGATTTCACGCAACTTATGTATTGTCAAGAAAGGGTGAAGACCCTGCCTTTCGGCGACGTTTGGGAGGAGTACCTCTCGCGCGAAGGGCTGAAAGAGGACTATTACACCGACGTTCAAGACTACGAGAAGACCGTCCTTAAAGGGAGGAAATGATATGAAAGACATCTTGACGGCAAGTTTCGTCACCGAAATGCGCAAGACCACCGCGAATATGTATCGTCTGGGCTGGGACGAAAGAAACGGCGGCAACATCAGCTATCTTTTGGACAAAAAAGAAGTCGGGGAATACCTTGACCTCACCAAGGTGATCCGCGAGATCCCGACGGGATTCGACGCGAAGCCCCTCATCGGGAAGATCTTCATCGTGACGGGCACGGGCAAATATTTCAAGAACGTGGACGACGACCCCGAGACCAATCTCGGCATCGTCCGCATCAAGGAAGACGGCACGACCGCCGAGCTCCTTTGGGGCTTCAAAGACGGCGGCAAATTCACGTCCGAATTCCCCGCCCATATGATGAGCCATATGGCGAGGCTCGAAGCGGACCCGAAAAACCGCGTCGTGATGCATTGTCACCCGACGAACCTCCTCGCGATGAATTACGTCCACGAGCTCGACGAAGCGAAATTCACCCACACCCTTTGGGAGATGTGCACGGAATGCATCGTCGTCTTCCCCGACGGCGTGGGCGTCCTCCCCTGGATGCTCTGCGGCACGAACGAGATCGGCGAAGCGACGGCGAAGAAGATGAAAGACTTCCGTGTGGTGGTCTGGGCGTTGCACGGCGTATACGGCGCGGGCAAGGATATGGACGAGACTTTCGGACTCATCGAGACCGTGGAAAAAGCCGCCGAGATCTATATGCTCACCGCGCATTTGCCCCGCATCAATACCATCAAGGATGAAGACATGGTGAAGCTCGCGGAGCATTTCGGCGTGAAATACAGAAAGGATTTTCTTCATTTGAAATAAGAAAAAAGAAGACTATCGAGAAAAGAACAGTCCCTTGAAGTCCCTTGCGCGCGCAAGGGATTTTTTTACAAATTACGCAGATAATCCGTAAGGATCTTCGCCGCGAGAACATGCGACTTTTTCCCGGGATGCCCCGCGCGGACGTCCCCGAGAGAAGCGGCGCTCGGCGTTTCGAGACAAGTGACGCGAGGCGAGGCAAGCGTCTTTACGACCTCCCTCGTCATCTTCCCCAGACCCGCGTACTCAAAGAAGCCGTAAAAAAGCACGATCTTCGCCGCGGGATACAGCGCGAGCAGCCTTTTTACAAAAGTGAGGAAATGCGAGAGGACCTCCCTCCTCTCCTCTTCTTCCTTCTCCCCGCGAAGATCCGCAAGATAAGAAAAGTCATTCGTGCCGAGCGTGACGACTACGACGTCGGGGGTGTATGCGGAAAAATCCCATTTCTCTTCATTCCGCAAAAGATCGACGTTCTCATAGTAATCGGGGATCGCATAAGGCGCATACTTGGACTTATAGATCGGCCAACCGCCAGCCGCCGTCACGCAGTACGCCGCGGAAAGCGCCTTCGCCGTGAGATAAGGGAAGGCTTTCGTGAAATCCTGTTCTTTGGTCTTATACTCGCCGTACGTCTCTTTCGCAAGCACGCCGAAGCCCGTGGTGACAGAATCTCCGATAAACTCCAATTTCAGCCCCGTCTTTTCCTCTTTCGGCAGGAAAACGCCGTCCGTCTCGACGGAGATGACGGCAAAGGAATTATTCGTGCTCTCCGTGAGTTTCACGATCTCGAAATCGTGCCTCCCCTGCGGCAAAGTCACGCTGAGCTCTTTTATCCCGCGCGGCAACTTATGTCTACCCGTTTTCCCGTCCACAGTCAAGCGGACATAAGCATTCCTACTCTTCTCCGTATAATCGCTTTCGACGAGGAACGTAAGCTTCTCTCCTTGAAAACGCCCGCAAAGGCTTCCGCCCGAGGCATTCAAAAACAGACGTCCGTCCCGAACGTAACGTCTGCCTTGCAAGGTAAATCTTTCTTCAAAAACCGCGACTTCCGCCTTCATATCAGTTTCTTCCGGCGATCATCGACTTCACTTTCATCAAGCGGATGGTATTCGCGCGTTCCGCCTCGTCCAGCTTCATCGTGATATACTTAATGGTCTCTTTGAACTCGGGGATCATCACGTATTCCAGAGCATTTACGCGCCGCCTGTTCTTCTCGATCTCGTCGGCGAGCATATTGCAGGTCTTTTCCACCTCGGCAAGCTCGATGAGAAGGGGCAAAAGCTCTCCCATCACACCGATACAATGATCGAGTTCGCCCGTGACCGTCGCGAAGCTGTAAGGATAGGTCTCTCCCCCTTCCGTCGCCTCCACCATGAAACTCGGCACCTCCACGCTCATCACGTTCTTGGAGCCCGAGGTCACTTTGACGCTCTTCCCGGGGACCGCCACCGCCTCCTCGATCTCCGCGTCCGTGGACACCGCGCGCGCGAGCATAAAGTCCGAAAGGACGCTTTTCAGCGCCGCTTCCGCCTCGGTGCGGAGCGCCACGTTGCGCTTGATGAGGAGCATAAACTGTCGGATCATCTCGTCCGACTTGTCTTTTAAAAGCTTATGTCCCCGCGTCGCGGTCTTCAAGCGCCCTTTCAGGCGCGTAAGCTCCATGCGGGTGGGATTCACTCTCGCCACAGCCATTATTTCTCTTCCGCCTTCTTATAATATTTGTCGAGATAAACGTCCTTGATACGTTTGAGCTCGGAACGGGGCAGGATCCCCAAAAGCTCCCAACCGATGTCCAAGGTCTCCTCGATCGTGCGGTTCTTTTTGAAGCCCTGCGAAACGTAACGCTTCTCGAACTCTCCCGCAAACTTCGCATAAAGTTTGTCCACTTCCGTGAGGGCGCTCTCGCCGAGAATGGCGGCGAGCTCCTTGCATTCCTTTCCTCTCGCATAGCAGGCGAAGAGCTGATTCATCGTATCGGCGTGATCTTCCCTCGTCTTTCCTTTTCCGATGCCTTTATCCTTCAAACGGGACAGGGACGGCAAAACGTCGATGGGGGGCACGACGCCGCGCTTATGCAGCTCTCTCGAAAGGATGATCTGCCCTTCCGTGATGTAGCCCGTAAGGTCGGGAATCGGGTGAGTCTTATCGTCCTCGGGCATCGTGAGGATGGGGATCTCGGTGATGGAGCCCTTGCTCCCCTTCAAGCGGCCCGCGCGCTCATAGAGCGTGGCAAGATCGGTATAAAGATAACCGGGATATCCGCGTCTGCCGGGGACTTCCTTTCTCGCCGCGGACACTTCGCGAAGCGCCTCGGCATAGTTCGTGATGTCCGTGATGATGACGAGGACATGCATTCCTTTCTCAAAGGCGAGATACTCCGCCGCCGTGAGCGCCATACGCGGCGTGGCGATACGCTCGATGGCGGGGTCATTCGCCAGATTCATAAAGAGCACCGTGCGGTCGATCGCGCCCGTGCGCTTAAAGTCCTGAATGAAATAATCCGCTTCCTCGAAAGTGATGCCCACCGCGGCAAACACCACGGCGAAATTTCCTTCGTCCGAGCCGATGACCTTCGCCTGTCTCGCGATCTGCGCCGCAAGATTCGCATGCGGAAGACCGGAGGCGCTGAACACGGGAAGCTTCTGCCCTCTGACGAGGGTATTCAGTCCGTCGATGGCGGAGACGCCCGTCTGAATGAACTCATCGGGATAGTCACGCGCCGTCGGATTGATGGGCTGACCGTTGATGTCGAGATATTTATCCGCGAGGATGTCGGGACCGCCGTCCTTCGTCCTGCCGATGCCGTCGAAGACTCTGCCGAGCATATCCGCGGAAACGCCGAGCTCCATGCTCTTGCCGAGGAAACGCGCCTTGGACGTGCTGATCTTCAAGCCTTGCGAATTCTCGAAAAGCTGAACAAGCGCCTTGTCTCCATTCACTTCAAGGACCTTGCCGCGGCGCATATTTCCGTCTTCCTGTCTGATCTCCACAAGCTCGTTATAGGTCACGCCGCTGACGCCTTCCACGAGCATCAAAGGACCCACGACTTCACGTATCGTTCTGTATTCTTTCACCATAATCAAATCTCTCCTTCGGAAATGAGCGCTGCCATAGACTGTTTCAGATTCTCTTCGATGAGGTCGAATTTCTCCATCTCGCTCTCGGGAATATACTTACTGCGCCCGATCTCCTCTCTGACGGGAAGGGCGAGGATATCCTCGATATCCACTCTCTCCGCAAGGGCGTCTCTGCCGAGCTCGTCGGAGAGAAGGATCAAACGGAGCATTTTATGCTGTTTCTTCAAGGACGCATAGGTGTCCACTTCGTGAAAGGCATTCTGGTGGAGATAATCCTCGCGAATGGACTTCGCGGTCTCCATCGTGAGGCGATCCTCCTGCGAGAGGGCGTCCATACCCACGAGCCTGACGATCTCGTCGAGGGAGGCTTCCTCTTGCAGAATGCGCATCGCCGCCGCGCGCTGTGTCTCCCAATCCTCGTCCACGTTTTGGTCGAACCATTCATTCAGCTTGTCGCTGTAAAGCGAATAACTCGTCAGCCAATCCACGGCGGGGAAATGTCTCTTATACGCGAGCTGCGCGGAGAGTCCCCAGAAGACTTTCACGATACGGAGCGTCGCCTGACTGACGGGCTCGGAGAGGTCGCCGCCCGGAGGAGACACCGCGCCGATCGCCGTGATGGAGCCCGAGACGTCCTCCGTCCCGAGCACTTTTACCATGCCCGCTCTCTCATAAAACTCCGCCAAACGGCTGGACAGATACGCGGGATAACCTTCTTCGCCGGGCATCTCTTCCAATCTGCCGCTCATTTCGCGGAGCGCTTCCGCCCAGCGGGAGGTGGAATCCGCCATGATCGCGACGTTATAGCCCATATCACGGAAATACTCCGCAATGGTGATACCCGTATATATGGAGGCTTCACGCGCCGCCACGGGCATATCCGACGTATTCGCGATGAGCACCGTGCGCTTCATCAAAGGCTCGCCGGATTTCGGGTCGATGAGGCTCGGGAATTCATTCAAAACGTCCGTCATCTCGTTGCCGCGTTCGCCGCAGCCGATATAGACGATGATATCCGCGTCCGCCCATTTCGCAAGCTGATGCTGGACGACCGTCTTGCCGCTTCCGAAAGGACCGGGGACCGCCGCGACGCCGCCTTTCGCCACGGGGAAAAGCGTGTCGATGACGCGCTGACCCGTCACCATCGGCATATAAGGCGAGAGCTTCTCCTTGATAGGACGCGCGCGACGCACGGGCCATTTTTGAAGCATACAAACGGAGCGCTTTCCCTCCTTGGTCTCGATGACCGCGATCTCCTCCACGATGGTCTTCTTGCCGCTCTCTATGGAGAGGACTTTTCCCTCTATCCCGAAAGGCACGAGGATCTTATGCTTGATGAGGCTATTCTCTTCCACGACGCCGAGGACGTCGCCCGCTTTCACGAGGTCGCCGACCTTCTTCGTCGGAAGGAACTCCCATTTTCTCTCGTGATCCAAAGAATCCACTTGCAAGCCTCTGCCGATCCTTCCGCCCGAGAGATCTCTCATCTTGACGAGAGGACGCTGGATGCCGTCGAAAATGCTCTCGATCAGCCCCGGCGCAAGCTCAACGGAAAGCGGCTCGCCCGTGGAGACCACGTCTTCGCCCACGCCGAGACCGCTGGTCTCTTCATACACCTGTATCGACGCTTTGTCTCCGCGAAGCTCGATGATCTCACCGATAAGACCCTCGCGGCTGACCTTCACGACGTCATACATCTTGCTGTCCGCCATATTCTCCGCTACGATGAGCGGTCCTGCGACTTTCACGATTCTTCCATTAGCCATTTCCGTTCTCCTCTATTTGCAAAATATCCGTCCCGATCGCCTTTTCGACGTCCGCTTTGATGGAGCGCTTGCCGTATCCCGTGCTTCCCTTGGAAGAAGGGACGGGGATCACGGCGGGGAAGGCGCGCGTCTTATAACGCGCGAGTAAGTCGGGCAGCGCTTCCGCCAACTGCTCCGTAATGAATATGATGTCGTAATTGCGCGCGAGCAAACGGAGTTTCTCTCGTCCCTCCGTCTCATTTGTGACCGCATAAGCGTCCACGCCCACCGCTTTGAAGGCGAAGACCGTATCTTGATCGCCCAGCGCCGCAATACTGCTTTTCTTAGACATAAAGCTCCCTCATTCTTACCTTGATGACCTCTTTATCAAGCCCGTTATTGATCTTCGCGAAGATCAGTCGGACATTCTTTATCTCTCGCAATTTTCCGAGATAAAACCCGATGACCGCCGCCGGCGAAAACATATCATAGCGCGCTTTTTTAATGGGATCGAGGAGCGCGTCGTCCACGTAAGCCTCAAAAGCCGCTACCCCCTCTTTGATCCGAGAAAGCGCGCCGCGATAAACGCCGGAAAGAGAAAGCTTCTCCCCTCCTTCTTCCGTGCCGAACTCATAAAGCTTAAAGACGTCCCGCAAAGGGATCTCCCCTTCCGTCACGAGCATATCTCGGAAAGCGGCGACAGGCACAGCCGCCCTTTTCGCACGATACGCTACGGCGAGATTCGTAAAATCGGCAAGGCGGGTAAAATACGTCCTGACGACGGGGTGCGAGGAGGAAACGCCGCGCATAACGGCTCGGAACATCGCCTTGTCCAGCGTCACGTCGACGAAAGACGGGGTGAGGCTCTCCGAGACCGCGCGTTTCTTGATCTCGCGGAAGGCATCCGCCATCTCCTCGGGGAGAGGGGAATAATCCTCCTTTTCGAGACAGTCTTCCATCTTCTTCGCTTCCGAAAGTCCGTCCGGCTTATACGCCTCCGACTTCGCCTCGAAATAATGTTTCTTCGCGGCGACCTTCGCATTGTGATAATCATTCAAAAGAAGGAAGCGTTCGAGACCGTAGCCCGAGACCGCCGCGCTCTTGAAAAAGAGAGTGGCTTCGCGCTCCGCCGCCGCCAAAACGTCGGTATAGGTCTCTCCCGCGGGATAGCCCCCTTCCTGCAATACGCGCAAGGCTTCCTCCGCCGTGACGGCGTCAATGAGGCGCTGCATCTTATCCTTGCCGAAGAGCTCTCCCTCTTTGGACTTTATCTTCGCATTTTGAAAGAGAAGTCCCGCGTCCATATCAATCGAATAAGGTCTCGTACTTTACTTGACCGGAGGAGCGCAAAGATTCGAGCTCCAACTCCAAAGTAAGATTCTTGTCACAAGACTTTCCCCGAAGGACGATCCCTCCGCGGAAAGCTCCTTTTTCCTTGTCGACGGTGAGCCCCGCCACTTTCTTGCTTGCGGCTGCGACTGCCTTTTTCACGTCGATCCGATCATAATCTGAAGCGGCGAAGACGACGGAATCCCCTTCCTCCGCGGCAGACACGATCATCTTCACGAGAAGCGCCTCGTAGCGACTGTCCGAAAGAATGGCGTCGATCGCTCCGTCATACGCCTTTGCGATGACCTCCTGCTTGCGAGAGAGGGCGATCTTTCGTCCTTCGAGCTCCGCCATAGATCTCGCACGCTTCAAAGCGTCGGGAGCGGACGCGGCGGAGACTTTGCGCACGCCTTCCACAAGCGCGGCTCTCTCCTCTTCCGCGGCGACGCGAAGAGCATCCGCCTTCGCTTTCGCTTCGCTTTTGATCTCTTGTGCGCGCGCCTTAGCGTCGGCAAGGATCTTCTCTAAAAGTTCCCGCTTCGCCATAATCAGATCGCAAAGAAGACGGCGAGGAAGGAGACGAGAAGGGCGAGAATGGCGTAGGTCTCGACCATAACCGCCATAACGATTGCCTTGCTCTGCTCTTCGGGACGCTTCGCCACAAGAGCGATGCCGCTGACCGCCACCTTTCCTTGGTGAATGGCGGAGATGAGCCCGACCACCGCGATGGGGATGCACCCCGCGAGCATTCCGAGACCCTGTGCAAGGGTGATGCCCGAGATGCCGCCGAAGACATTCAGCTTGATAAAGACGATGAACGCGATGAGCAAGCCGTAAATGCCCTGCGTTCCGGGCAGAAGTTGCAGAATAAGACAGCTACCGAACTTATCGGGATCCTCGCTCGTGACCCCTGCCGCCGCCTGACCGCCCATGCCGACGCCGATGGCGGAGCCGATGCCCGCGAGTCCCGCCGCGAGCGCCGCGCCGAGTATTGCCAAAAATGTGCCTAATGTCATGATTCATTTCCTCCTTTATTGCTTAAATGGATGTATTTTATCGAAGAGCCCATAGGCTTGAATATATGACCTCCGCCCGTATAGAAACGAGAGAAGAATTCAACGTATTGAAGACGGCTGTTATGCACATACGCGCCCAGCGTATTGATGGCGATATTGAAGACGTGTCCGACGACGAGCACAATGACGAAGAGGAGATATCCGACGACGGGGATCAACTTTAAAAGGATGCCCGCGATAAGATTCACCACCATTCCGACGACGCCCGTCGCAAGCCCCAAACCGAAGAGACGGCAATAGGAGAGGATGTCGCTCATAAAGCCCGTCACGCCATACACATTTCCGAATGCGCCGATGAGCTTCCCTTTCACGCCCTTCTTCCCGAGCGCACCGCCGACGAGAACGCCCGCAACTCCCACGGCGAGGATGATAAGCGCGGCGGTCTTCAAGGAAGAAAGAGCTTCCGTCATTCCGCTTGCGACGAAAAGGCCGAGACCGATGAAGAGCATAAACCAACTTCCTTCGCCGAAGACGGCGTAAAGGGGCTTCCCGTTCTTACATTTCTGCACGAAGGCGATCCCCATGCCGAAGAGGATCTGGAAAACGCCCATCGCCACGGACAGGATCAACATTTTGAGAGGCTCGGTCATCGGGTCGAACATCACGGGGCTTATATGCAAAACTTCCTGACCGAAATTTCCGAAATAGCCGCCGAACATAATGCCCCAAATCAAGGTGGAGACGCCGCCCATCCCAATGATGAGAAGGAGCTGTCCCTCCCCTTTGCGCGGCCTCTTCAAGAAATAAAGTCCGAAGCCGCCGAGGGCGAGGATGAGCCCGTACGCCGCGTCCGAGACCATAAGACCGAAAAGGATGAAATAGAAAAACGCCACGAAAGGATTCGGATCGATCTCGCGGGGAGAGGGCGCACTATACATATTCGTGATGCTTTCATAAGGGGTCACGACGGGATTATTCTTCGCGAGAGTGGGAGACATCTCGCCCTCTTTCGGATCCTCATATAAAGCGTAATATACGATGCCGGCGTCTTGGAGAGCCTTGTCCGTATCCTCGGTCATATGCGCGGGCACCCACGCCGTCAAAACCACCGTGCTCTCGGAGCGGAAGGAAAAGTCGATCGCACCGCATTTTTCCTTCTCCACGCGATAATAATCCGCGAGGATCTCCATCTTGGGTCGGACGGCTTCCTCATAAGAGACCGCCTCTTCCGCGAGCGCCACGCTCCGCTTAAAGATCTCTTCATCCCTGGCGTCCAAGGCGGCGATCTTCTCTTTCGCCGTCATCGGGAAATCGAAATTCGTCTTGGCGAAGCCGATCTCCGCAAGCTTGTCCTCATATCTTTCGCGCTCCGCCGCGGGATAAGCGAAAAAGACCGTCGTCACCATTCTCCTGCTTCCGAGATCGGAAACGAGGAGCTCGGGAAACTCCGTAAAATCCGCCGCGAGGAAAGCATCCGTCGCCACAAGACCGAGGCGGCATTCCACACGCTTCGTGCTCTTGATCTCGCTGAAAGGAAGGTCCACGTCCTCGAAGGCGAGAAGCTGTTCTTTCAAGGCGGCGTTCCGCGCGCTTTCGCCTTTCAGCTCGGTCTCCTCCGCGCTGATCTCCTGCAATCGCAGAATGACCTCCTCGATCTCCTTTTCATCCGCCGTGATACGGTCGAACGCGTCGAAAGAAACGTCGGGCTTCCGCGCGCGGATCTTCTCCAAAAGGGAGATCTTCTTCTTTTCGTACTGCGTGATCTTATTCTCTTCGGACTGTTTCTTCGCGATCTTTTCGAGCTTGACCTTCTCCGCGCGCCAAAAATCGAAGGCGAAAGAGAGCTTTGCCAGCACCTTATCCGCCGACTCTTCACGCTGAGACGCATCGCCGGGGCGGCACCCCTCGATCTCCGACGTGGAGATCACCTCCGCGCTGCCTAAGCGCGAAAGCAAGGTGAGCGCCTTCTCGGCGTCCGCCGCATGTGCGATGAGAGTCAATTTCTTAAAGGGAAGTAACGCCATATTCTTCGAAAACTTCTTCCGCTATCTTTTTCGCCGCTTCGGGCGTCTTTTCGATCGCCGCGACATAGAGGGCTTCCGCCTCTTTCCTGCCCTTCTCGATGATCCGGTCCGACTCGATTTTCGCCATGAGCTGCGTCTCGCTTTCCAGGCGTCTCATCAGCTCGGCGGACTCTTTCTTCGCGGAAAGGAGGGTGGCTTCTCTCTCTTTCTCCGCTGCCGTAACGATCTCTTTCGCTTCGGCTGTCGCCGCCGCGACGATCTCCTCCGCTTCTTTCTCCGCGGTCAGGATCTCATCCATCGTCTCTTGCAACATATCATTTCTCCATATCCGCGATGAGGCCGAGACGTCTGATATGACGACTGCCCTCAAAGGGGGTCGTGAGCCAGAGGTCGACGAGCTTCGCCGCCTTCTCGGGGGAGAGGACTCTGCCGCCGAGGCACAAAACGTTCGCGTCGTTATGCGCGGAGCAAGCCGCCGCGGAAAACTCGTCACTGAGCACCGCTGCGCGGATCCCTTTCACTTTATTCGCGGCGATGGACATCCCGATGCCCGTGCCGCAAAGGAGGATCCCTCTCTCGCATTCGCCCGAGGCGACGGCGTCTGCCACCTTCTTCGCATAAACGGGATAATCCACGCTATCCGTCGTATAGGTGCCGAGATCCTCATAAGAGATCCCTTTCTTATCTAAATATTCGAGAATCGCCGGTTTCAAAACGATGCCGCCATGATCGCATCCAATCGCTATTTTCATTTCCGCCTCCACGCCCGCGAACGGGTTAAAACTAATTATTATACGATTATTATATAATCACCGCGCGCACACTGTCAATAAAAAAAGCCGTACGCTTCCCCGCGCGAGAAAGCATACGGCGCCTTCTTTCAAAATCTTTTCCTGCTCTTCTCCCGAAAATACCTCTCTTTCAGCCGCACGTATATTTTGGAAAGCTCGAGCACGTAACGCATCTTCGCCGTCGAAGACATCCTTTCATACGCCGCGGCGTCCATCAAGCGTCCGATGGGATCGATGACGCATTCGTCCGCGCCGAGCATCGCTCTGACTTTCGCGTACATCTCCTCTTCCGCTGCATAGCCGATCTTCCCTTCCTCCGCAACGGGCGCGACGCCTTGCGCGCCGCTCCAATAACCGCTCTTCATCCGATTCTTCGCCGATTGCGCGAGCTTCTTCAGCTCGGAACTGCCCTTCTCCATAAGCACCTCGAAATATGAAATTTGTACTCATTATATTTCGCCTTTTCACCCCTTGCAAGGGAATATTTTGCCGAAATACGCCGCTTCCCGTCGATACGCTTCCATTCGACAAAAAGCAAGAAAAAAAGTGCCTTTTCGAGGCGAAAGGCAAGGCATTTCGAAGGGAATGCGATTTCACCTTGATAAATCTTTCGCGGTGTGGTAGTATAAACGCATGATGACCCTCCCTATGGGATATACGGAAAGAATGCGCCGCCTCCTCGGCGACCGCTATGACGATTACATCGCCACCTTCGACGAGCCGCCGGCGCGCGCCTTTTTGATCAATACGCGCAAGATCGAAGAAGCGGACTTCGACGCTCTTTTCTCTTTCCCGACGACCCCCGTTCCTTATGCCCCCGCGGCAAGACGCCTTCTCTCCGAGACAAAAGTCGGGAGCGACCCTTTACACGCCGCAGGGCTTTTCTACATGCAAGACCCCGGCGCGATGAGCGCGATTTCCGCCCTTCCCGAGATCGGAGAAAGGGTGCTCGACGTCGCCGCAGCGCCCGGGGGAAAGACCATCGCCGCAGCCCTCGCCTCTCCCTCCTCTTTCATCGTGGCGAACGAGATCAATTTCTCCCGCGCGAAGATCCTGCTCCAAAACGTGGAGAGAATGGGTCTGACCAACGTAGCCGTCTCTTCTCTCACCCCGACGGATCTCGGCAAGTACTGCCCCGAGACCTTCGACACCCTCATCGCCGACCTGCCTTGCAGCGGAGAGGGGATGTTCCGCAAAGAGGAAGCGGCGCGAATCGCTTGGAACGAGAATATCAACGCAATGAACGCGGCGCGCCAAAAAGAGATATTGGACGCCGTCCTGCCTGCCTTGAAAAAAGGCGGAACGTTGCTTTATTCCACCTGCACCTATGCCGCGGAAGAGGATGAAGCCATCGTGGACTATCTCATCAAAAAACACGGCATGCGGCTCCTCTCCCCCAAGGCGGAGATCCTCCCTTACACGGCGAGCGGAATAACCGAGTCTTTCGGTGAAGATTTCGGGAAGACGAGGCGTTTCTATCCCCATATCGCCCCGGGAGAAGGACAATTCTTCGCGGTCCTGCAAAAAGAAGGCGAGAGCCTGACCCACCTACGCAGTATCCCCGCGAAAATCAGCGTCAACGAGATCAAAAGAATACGGAGCTTTTTGGACGCGCACCTCACGGCGAAGATCACCTCGATCGTCAAACAGGGCGAGAGCTATTACGCCACCCATTCCCTCTCGCGCACCGTCCCCATACGCTATCTCTCGGAGGGTGTGAGGCTCGGCGAGCTCAAAGGCGATCGCTTCCTTCCCCATCAAAATCTTTTCACAGCCTATGGCGACGCCTTTCTGAATAAAGAGGATCTCACTCTCGACGATCCTCGTCTCGCAAGCTATCTTTACGGCGAAGAGATCCCCGCCTTGACCGCGAAAGAGGGCTATCTCGCCGTCACCGTCTGCGGCCACACCCTCGGCGGCGGAAAGAATACGGACGGACAGATCAAGAACCGTTATCCGAAAGGACTGAGAAATCATAAATAACGGAAAAATCCGATAAAAAGAAGGAAATTTTGCATAAAGAAAGAAGCGCATTTCTTAAAAAAAGCGCTTTTCTTTTTCTCTTTTTTCGTCAATTAAACTGCGAACGATAAAGTTCCGCGTAGCTCCCGTTCTTTGCAAGAAGCTCTTCGTGCGTGCCCTGCTCCACGATATTTCCCTCTTGGATCACGAGGATGAGATCCGCATTCTTGATTGTGGAAAGGCGGTGAGCAATGACAAAGGAAGTCCTCTCCTCCGTCAGAGCGTCCATCGCGCGCTGGATGAGGAGCTCGGTGCGGGTGTCCACGCTGCTCGTGGCTTCATCGAGGATCAAAAGCGGCGCATTCTCCACGATGGCGCGGGCGATGGTCATGAGCTGCTTCTGCCCGACGGAGAGGCTGATATTTCCGTCCAACACGGTGTCATATCCCTTGGGCAAGGTGGTGATATAATGATGCAAACCGACGGCCTTCGCCGCGGCGACGACGGTCTCCTCCGAAGCGTCCTTCTTCCCATAAGCGATATTCTCCCGAATGGTGCCATTGAAAAGCCAAGTGTCTTGCAAGACCATCCCGAAGAGATCGCGCACGTTCTTGCGCGTGAGGGTGGAAATATCCACGCCATCTACATAGATCTTGCCGCTATCCGGCTCATAGAACCGCATAAGGAGATTCACGATCGTCGTCTTTCCCGCGCCCGTCGGTCCGACGATGGCGACCTTCTG
>CAMOUZ010000003.1 GCA_946626795.1 uncultured Clostridia bacterium | reverse complement strand
CCATCGAGATCACCGCTCCGCCCGTGAAAACAGCCTATCACGTGGACGAAAGGTTCGATCCCGAAGGGATGGTCGTTACCGCCGTCTATGACAATGGAGACAGGGTCGTGCTGGAAGAGGACGTGCTCTCCTATGTGCGAGCGGACGGGAGCGCATACGTTGCTCCTATGAATGAAGAGGACGCCGACTTCCTCGTGCGATATAAAGAATGGGGCACGGTCTGTACTTGCCCCCTCCGGCTCACGTTGCAAACGCTCGTCCCGACGGCGCTTGCCGCAGTGGATGACACCCCCGTCCAATGTTATGCCGACGAGCCTTTCGACGTGGAGAGTATTTCTTCCCTTTATGTCACATATGGTGACGTGCGCTCCGAAGTCGTCCCGACAAAAGAGCGATTCGCCGCTTCGGACGAGCCCCTTTCGCTCGGGCAAGAGAGCGTGCGGATATGGCTCATTTCCGATCCGACGATCACGCTTGATCTCGCCATCGAGGTCAAGACGGATTTTCCCGTTTCTTCTATCATCACGCAGTACCCCAAGCGGATGTACGACGTAGGGGATGCTCCCGACCTTACGGATATTACGCTGACCGTGACTTTTTCGAGCGGGCGCACACGCGATCTCGCGGCGGAGGACGTTACGGCGGAAGAAAGCGTGCTTACGATGCAGACGGGTGTCGTGCATGTCCTTTATCACGGCGATCGGGTGGCGGAATTCGGCGTGGACGTCTTCGACGACGTGAGAGAATTGGACGCCGTCGAGCTTGCGGAGGACGTCACGGTGAAGACCTCTTATTTCGAGGGAGAAGAGGTGGAGGATTTCACGACGAAGGAATTTGTTTTTGCTTTTACAAACGGAGATAGCGTCGTCGTGGAGCCGACGGCAGAGTCGCTTTCCTTCGTTCTCATCACGAACGGCGAGGAGACGGAGAGCGACGTCATTCTCGCGGAGACCACGGCGATCCTCGTCAAGATCGATTATACGGACGAAAAAGGAAAGACATTCTCGGGGACGTATCGGATCGAGCTGGAATAAAAAACATTGACTTCTTCGGAAAAATATGCTATCATAATCATTGTCCTTAGGGAGTAGCAGGCACCTTCGGGTGTGGCAAAGCCAACAGCACTGTCGCGCGTTGCGTCTGGTGAGCCTCGAATTGCAAGACTTTGGCGAAATTATTTGCGTAATTTCACCGAAGTCTTTTTTAATGGGAGGCTTCGGGAAGGGGAGAAAGTATGGAAATTTTTATTGCGATCGTTTTATTGCTTGTGGGCATCGCCTTGATCGTGAAAGGCGGCGATTTCTTCGTGGACGCGGCGTCTTGGATCGCCGAAGTATCGGGGATCCCTCCGCTCCTTGTCGGCGCCACCATCGTCTCCGTTGCGACGACTCTTCCCGAGCTTATCGTCTCCATCATCGCGACGGCGAGCGGCAGCGTCGAGATCGCGGTCGGAAATGCGGTCGGCAGCGTCGTGGCGAATCTCGGCCTCATTATGGCGATCTCTCTCATCTGCATGCCCGGGAAGGTCAATCGGAAAGAGTATTGGTTTAAGTCCGCCGTCCTTGTGGTCGCGGTGTTGAATCTTTTCTTGGCTTGTTTCGGCGGCGCGGTAAATGAAAGCGGTCTGCATACCCTCAGCGTAGGACTCGGACTCGTGGTCTTCGAGATCTTCATCGTCTTTGTCGCGGAGAATGTCATCACGGCATTGCGCGCGATCAAGCATCCCATCACGGCGGAGAGCACGGGCGCTACCGTGGAAATGAATGGGGGCGACGCGTCTCTTTCGGGAAAGGAGGAGGCGGAGGAAGAAAAGCCCGTTGCCAAGGATAAAAAGACCGTTATCATCAATGTTTTGAAGTTTCTCGGCGGCGCCGCGGGCATCGTTGGCGGCGCGGAGCTCCTCGTGCGCTATGGACAGCAGCTCGCACTTCTTGCGGGCGTGTCCGAGGGGATCATCGCGGTCACTCTCGTCGCGATCGGGACATCGCTTCCCGAGCTTGTGACGACGATCAGTGCCATCGTCAAGAAAAAAGCCTCCATCTCCGTGGGTAATATCATCGGCGCGAACATCCTTGACCTCACGATGATTCTTCCCATCTGCGCGATGGTTTCGGGCGGGGCTCTCGTCGTGCCGCGCGAGGCGCTTCTCCTTGACCTTCCTTTCTGTTTGGGACTCTCGCTCATCGCGGTGGTGCCGATGCTCATTACGAAGAAATTCCATCGCTGGCAGGGCATCGCCCTCATTGTGACCTATGCGGCGTATCTCACGCTTCGCATCATTTTGACTTGATCGCGGCTTGATTTTTCCCTTGTTTTGCGATAGGGTGTAAGAAAAGAACGGAGCGGGAATGAAGAAACCTTTACCGAAACTTTTACAATTATTTCTCGGTTTTTTGAAGATCGGAGCCTTCACTTTCGGCGGAGGCTATGCTATGATCGCGCTCCTCGAAAATGAGTTTGTTTCGCGCAAAAAATGGCTGGAAAAGACGGAGTTTCTCGATGTTCTCGCCGTTGCGGAGTCCACGCCGGGCCCCATTGCGGTGAATACCGCCACCTATATCGGTTATAAAGTGGCGGGCGTCCTCGGCTCTTTTCTCGCCACGCTGGCGGTCTGCCTTCCGTCCTTTTGCATCATCTTTGCCATCTCGCTTTTCTTCGACAAATTTCTCGAATTTACCCTCGTCCGATACGCTTTCCGCGGAATACAGGTCGCGGTGGTGTATCTCATCGCGTCCGCGGGCATAAAACTCTTGAAGGGGCTGAAAAAGTCTTTGCTGAACGTGCTTTTATTCTCCGCGGTTTTCATCTCTTTTGTGACCCTTGCCGTCTTCGCCGTACGCTTTTCCACGGTCTTTTACATCCTGATCTGCGGCGTGATCGGCGTCGCGGTCTATTTCTTCGGATTGATGCGTGCGCGTAAGAAGAGCGAGGAAACGCTTACTCCCGTCTCGGGCGACTCTGTTTCTTCGCCCGATGAAAAGGGCTCCGAAAAGGAGAACAACTTCTCGCAAGCGGCAGGAGGCGCGAAATCCACTGAAAAGGACGCGCAAGCGCCCGAAGAAAGGAAGGAGGGCGAGGAATGATCTATTTGAAGCTTTTCCTTATCTTCCTCGAAATCGGCGTCGTCTCCTTCGGAGGCGGCTATGGGATGATCTCCGTCATACGCGACGCGATGCTCTCTCACGGCTTCCTGACAGAAGAAGAGCTCATGAATTTCATCGCGGTGTCCGAATCCACGCCGGGGCCCATCGCCGTGAATATGGCGACCTTTATCGGCGCGTCGCAGGGCGGCGTTCTCGGCGCTTTCCTCGCCACGCTCGGCGTCGTTTTGCCTGCCTTCCTCATCATCCTCGTCATCGCTTCCGTTTTAAAGAATTTTATGCAATATAAGGGCGTTCGAGGCTTCCTTTCGGGGGTGCGCCCCGCTGTCACGGCGCTCATCCTCGCCACGGCGCTCACGATGGGGCTGAAAGTCTTCTTTGGGGTGACGACGCTCTCGGGCGGCTATTCTCTTGATTATAAACCTTTCGTGGTCCTCGCCGCGCTTTGCGGCGTCGGCGCGCTCTTTAAATGGGGGCTGAAAAGGAAAGCCTCGCCCATTTTGATGATCTTGATCGCCGCGGGGCTCGGCATGGCGCTTTATTCTGTCTGAGCAACGGAGAGCTTCGGGCGAAGGGACGAAATATTATGTTTTGTCCTTCCTGTTTCTTCTTAATTACGAATCATGCTCTCCGAAAGGAAAGTGAGAGGACAAAAAGTCGGCAACGCGCCGACTTTTTTATTTCTCATTTTTTCGATTTTGTGGGTAAAATATTGCGTTTCGCCTATTTAGGGACGGCTTTTCAGCTTCTGTGTCTGCGGCGAACGTTCTTGATGTGCTGTCTCTTGCTGATCTTTCCTTTCGCGTTCTTTTCCGTCAGGATGTCCGTGATCTCTTCCACGGCGGCTTTCCCCATCGTGTCGGGAAGCGTCTCGATGTAATGGAGGAGCTTATTCAGCCCGATGACCCCCTCGGACTTGATCTTGTCGGTATTATTTTGCACGAAGACAACGAGCGGGATGTATTTGACGTTGCGTTCCAGTGCTTTCGAGAGACATTTCACGTGGGTCTTATTTTGCAGAACGGGGTTATGGTGTTCGTGGGTGATCTTGCCGCGCGCAAGCCTTTGCTTCCAATACGTCTCTCCCGCCGAGCCGTAGATGTCGCCCGAGATATTCTTGGTCTCGATGACGATCACACCCTTTTTGCAGACGACGATGTGATCAATCTGTACGGAGGCATTTTCGTGCGGAATGAGATAATAGTCATTGAAAACGTAAGAAGGGGAGAGGGTGAGTTTATTCAGTTCTTTTTCGACTTTCTTTTCGCCCGCCGTGCCGAGGTCTTTGCGACGAGTGGCGAGGATGAGAATGACGAGTATGAGAAGGAGGGCTGCGCCTCCGATGATATATGGCATAAATGCTCCGATGCGTAATGTCTTACGCTTTTTGTCGCGTCGCGTCCTTTTGGCTCGGAGGAGGCAAAGGGGAAGACGTTTGATCTTGATTTATATAGTGAGTATAACATAGTATGTCGTATGATGGCAAATAAATGCGACTTTTTGACGAAAAATTATGCTTACAAGTAGAATATTCCATAAGTAAGCATAATCAAGAGTTTTATGAAAAAATGCGGATTTTTCAGGCGATATTTCAGCGGACGGTATGCCAGACAGAGACGCGACTTCTCGGACGGTCCCAATGCTTGCCGCAAGAAGCATAGTCCGTGAGAAGGATCTCTCCCTTCTCGCTATGAAGGAGCAGGCGAATGGTCTCGCCCTCCTCGGGGTCTTCCGTTTTATAAGAAAGAGCGGAAAGAGAGATCTTGGAAGTGATCTTGCCCTTCTCTTTTCCCTCGTCTCTTGCAAGGACGTAAGGGCCGTAGAAGAAAGCGACTTTCCCATTCCTTTCCAAAGCGCGGAGGGAAGGCGCGAAGTCGAAAGAAAGGACGTCGCCGTCTCGGAGCTCCTTCGCCGTATAGCTCTTCGCCGTCGGATCCACGGGGGCGTCCTTGCCGTTTATGGAGAGCGTCGGCGCGTTCGCCCAAGAAGGAATGCGGAAGGTGAGGATGGGGCAGGACGCTCCGTCGGTATGGATCGTGAGGGTGTATTTTCCTTCCAAGGAGTCGTAAATTGCCTCAGCGGAGACGCCGTCAAGCTCGATCTTTCCCGTTTCATAGAAAAGGAAAAGATATCCGTCTTCCCCTTTCAAGACAGAGGAAAGGGGGTAAAGCCCCGTTCCCGCAGCGCCGATGCAAGCACAGCAGCCGTAATAGCCGCCGTCGGCGAATTTCTTATAACCGCCGATGCCGACGCCGCGCGGCTGGGCGACGAGGGGGCTGTAACTGTCGAAAGGCACGCCCGGAAGGAGAGCCTTCTCTTCTTTGCAGAATTGCGGGTTTTTATAGAGATTCACCGCGCCGTAGAGGGCGTTTAATGCGGAGGCCTCCATTCTCTCGGCATAGCCGACGTTCCCCGTGTCGAGCAGGAGACGCTCTTGGAGGCGCATCCAAGTAACGGTGACGCAGGTCTCTTGCATAATGGTTTTGTCGGAGACGGGTTCCATCTCTTTTTCCACGGAATGATTGAATTGTTCGGAGTTACACCCCGCGCATCCGATGACGGTGATTTCATTCTCACGGACGGCCTCGGCGAAGGTCTCTGTGAGGCGGAGATATTCCTCTTTTCCCGTGACTTCGTAATAAGCGAGGATGCCCTCGAAATAAGACATCATCTCATAAGCTTTCGTCGTGGGGTATTCGTGGGGGAGAAGGGCGCCTTCCTTGACTATGTCAAGAAGATTTCCGTCCTTGCAGCCGCCTTCCCGTAAGATATATTCCGCAAAAGCGAGATAACGCGGCTCGGCGGTCTTCTTATAAAGCTCGACGATGGGTTCGAGGATGGAGGAGGAATTCAGCCCGCCCCACCATACGCTCGTATCGAGCACGGAGATCTTCCCTTCGCCGATCCGATCGAGGATGTAGTCCGCGTGTTTTTTCATCGCGGAGAGGATGTCTTCGCGGAGCGCGGCGTCCTTGCAGATATCGTAAAAATAGAGACAGCCCACGAGGACGTATTTTCGACACCAAAGATCCCAGCCGCAGAATTCGTGTTCGATGGGGTAGGTGGCGATGCGTCCTTTTTCGTCTTGCGCGGACAGGAGCGCGCGGACCGTTTCTTCGAGGACGGCATAGAGCTCCTCATCGGGTAGATAAGCATAGGTGATGCAAGCGCCGCGCATCATTTTGCCGAAGTATTCCCCCCGCCAGCCGTCGTCCGCCGCGTCTTCCCGCGTGGAATAGACTTTTACGAATTTTTGCCATAAGGCGCGGTCTTTGAGCTGAGCGCCCAAAATAAAACGGGCGTAATGGTCCGCCGCCCCTTCGTAATGTTGTGTACCGATCTTCAAATGTTTCAGCGCTTGTTTCATAGATGACTCCGATATTGATAGCTCCATTGTAGTACGTTTCTCGGGCATAAGCAAGCAAATGACGAAATATATTATTTCGTCTCGCCGTATAGGATGATGTAAGCCGTGCGTTTTTCGAGAGAGCGGGAGAAGCCCTCGGCGAGAAGCTCCCGCCCTTTCTTTTCCGTGATCTCGTCGCCTTCGATGTAGCGCAGGGCGTAGGTCTTCTCCGTGGAGAGCCCGTTCATCCGGAAGGTGTAATCTCCCTCCTTGATGTTCTCGCGGGCATAGAGCAGGATGACGCCCTCTTTCTCGTCGCCGAATTGCAGGGCGACGGGCTGTTTGTCCGAAGTCGTGCAGGGGGTGAGAGGGTAGTATTGTTTGTCGAAATATCCTTTTATCGCTTGATAGTCGCGGAAATTCGCCACGTAGTCTTCGCCGCCTTCGAGCACCTTTTGATTGAGGCTGAAAAGGACGGCGCCGAGATGGGAGCGATAGTCATAGACGTCTTTTTCCGCGAGATGTCCGCCGGAAGAATAGGGGAGCCAGAGGGACAAACCATAGGTTTGATATTGACAGGCGTCCGAGAGATCCTCATTGTCGTAACAATTATAGTCCGAGCGCCAGAGGGGAATGCTGCGCCTCGCCATTTCGAGGTCAAGCCTTCTGCCTCCGCTCGCGCAATTGTCGATGAGGAGTCCCGGGATCTCACGGGTAAGGTAATCGAGGAAATAGTATTCGCCCACGACGTATTTATTCTCCGCAAAACCTTTTCTCTCGCCGTAAAGGGTCTTGTCCGCCTCTTTCCAAAAGTCGCCCGGGTTGATATTGAAATCCTGACGGTAATAATCCACGTTCAGCTCTTTTAGGGAGGAGGCGATTCGCTTGCACATAAAGTCCAGCGCCGCTTGGTCTCCGAAGTTCCAGAGGCAGTTCGTTTCCGCGTCGTTCGGGGCGTAAAGAAGCCAGCTTTCGCATCCTTCTTTCCCGGCGTATTCTTTATAAAGATTCGAGGCTTTGGGGATGCGCTCCGGCTCGTACCAGAGCAGGAAGCCGACATCCTCTGCGTGAAGCGCGTTTGTCACGGGGGCAAATCCGTTCGGGTATTTCGTCTTGTCCACGTCCCAATCGCCGACGGCTTGATTCCAATGCCCGATGCCTTTGGTGTCATACCAGCCCGCGTCGAACCAAGCGTAGTCCAAAGCGTCCGCAATGCCGAGATCCTTGAAGGCGGCGAGGATCTCCAAAGCGCCCGTTTCGTTGGCGTTCTTCGTGTCGTCTTGTCCTTCCGCGCCGACGAAGAAGCAGGTGGAAATGGGGCCATAGCCCTCGGGAAGGGAGTCTTTCACGCGACGGCGGAATTCATTAAATCCCTTTAAGGGATTCCCCGTGTAAAAATGGAGGGAAACGAGGGGAGAACGGATCTCTTCTTCGGGCTCCAAATATCCTTCGAGTTCGAGCTGGGAGACCGAGACGGAGGTCTCTTTCTTGCCCGCGAAATCCGCTTTCCAACTTCCCGACCAGCCGATGCCGATCGTCGCGCCGAGCGCTTCGCCTTCGAGATTGAAGAAGGGAAGATACAGTCTTGACGTCCTGCCGCCCACGGTGTCGAAAGTCAGGGTGCGCTTGGTGAGCTTCTTGGAAAAGAGCGCGAAGTCGTCGTTTTTCTCATAGCTCCCGCCGCTGAAATAAAGGGTGGGGGAGGAGATCTCCAACGCGGCGCGCAAAGCGTAAAAATCCGAGACCGTGTCGGAGCGAGCCGCGCTCACGTTTTTCAGATAAATCGTCCATTCGCAGGTGGCGGTCGCGTCGTAATAGGCAGAGACAACGCGCGCTTCGACGCCCGCCTTTGCGTTCGTGAGATATTGCGTGGATTCCACGCCGTCGGCATAGAGTCGATCCGAGCCGTAGGTGACCGACCAATCCGAGAGCGTCTCGGAGAGCTTCTTCCCTCCGAGGGAGAAATCGAAAGCGGGGGCTTTCCCTTTCTCGACGGCGGTGAGGACGTTTTCTTGATACCAGGTCTCGTTGATCGCCTTTTCCTCTTTCGTCAGCGTGAGCTCTTCCGCAGACGCCGTCTCAAAAGAGACGGTGACGTTCGAGAATTTCTTAAAAGCCCAGCCGTGGGGCAGACGCCCGAAAGCGAGGAAGAGGGAGCCCACTTGGGCGAAAAGAAGGATCCCCGCAACGAGGACGGTCTCCCATCTCTTATGCCTAAGCATCTGGGGAAAAACCTGATAGAGGAGACATCCGAGGACGAAAGCGAGAGCGATGGCGATGCCCGCCGTCGCCGCTACGGTCGTATTCGTGCTCTCTTTCAAGATGACTTGCACGGGGAAGAAGATCGCCGCGAAGATCGCCGCGCCCATTAAGAAATAAAGCAGGGCGATGGAGAGACGAAGTTCGGGCGCATTCACGGCGTAACAGAGCATAAATAAGACCGCCGCCGAGAGGAAGAAGGTTGTGTCGATGAGCGCGATCTTCCAAGCGCGGATTACGATGACGGAAGCATGGATGTAGAAGATAGCCGCCACCGCCGCGGCGAAGGAAAAGATCACTTGCAAAGCAAGGATGAAAACGCGATTTGCAAAGAGAGCTCGTATCGTTCCCATAGTTTACCTCGGAGCGTATTCTTCATACAGTATAGCGTATCGCGCGGGAAAAAGTAAAGAGGAAGAAAGTACCCGCCGAGACGGAAGATTTCCCGCGAAAGAATTGAATGTAAGAGAGAAACGTGCTACAATGAATGCGCGGAGGTGCTTATGACAAAAGGAAAGATCGCGGCTGTGATCATTCTCGGCGCGCTTTTGATCGCGGTGGCGGTAGTCGCCGTCGTGATGCGCCAAGTGCCGTTCAAATATGATTTCGATTCCATCGCCCCCATTGAGAGCGATCTCACCTTGCTTTCGGCGGAGGATCCCTTAAATCACAGCGGTTCCCCCGCGCTTGCGAAGGTGCGAGAGGGCAAGATCACGGAGGAAGAGGTCAAGATCCTCTTTTTGACGGACGTCCATCTCTGCGAGAGACAGGACAGTACGGCGGAGACCATAGACCGTCTCGTAAGCTACGTGGAGCGGGAGCAGCCCGACCTCATCATCCTCGGCGGTGACACCTTGAACGGACTGAATGATAAGGTGCGCGTCTATCAATTCCGCAATTTGATGGATAAATTCGGGATCTATTGGGCGCCCGTCCTCGGAAATCACGAGGGGGACAGACCTCTTTTCATGACGAACCGCGACAAGGTCGTGGAGATTTGGAGCGCCTCGCCTTATTGTCTGATGGAGTCCGACGTCAAGCACACGGCGGACGGTAGGATCGTGGACGGCTACGGGAATTACGTTCTTTCCATCCTCGGCGCGGACGGTTTCATCAAGAACGCTTTCTTTATGCTGGACAATGGCGGCAAGCTCGAAAAATCCGATTATGCGAAGTGGGGGATCGACAAAGACAGGAAGAAAGTGGACGTCGCCATTTCCGCCGCGCAGGTGGATTGGTATAAAGAGACCTATGCCGCGATGAAAGAGAAAAACGGCGGCGCGCTCACCCATATGTGCGTCATTCATAAGCCTTTGCAGGAGATGGGGGCGGCGATCCGCCTTCCCGAAGAGCTCACCTATGGTGAAGTCATCGAAGATTGGGACTTTACGGCGGGGGCGAAAGCGGCAGGTTGGACCCGCGTGGACGGCGATCTCCGCGATAAGATCCATTGCCCGCCTTATACGGACGGAAAGCTCTATGACGCGCTCGTGGCAAACGGGGCGAAAGCGGTCTTCTTCGGACACGATCACGTCAGCGATCTCACGCTTTACAATGCGACGGACGATATCTATCTCACCTATATCCGCCTGACCACCGTCACCGAGGAGATCCCCGATGCGGAAGGATATAACGTGATGACCGTAAGCGCGAACGGCGCCTATCGCTATAACGCTTACAAAACGGACGGGAGTTTGGACGCGGAGCTTTTCGCGGGCTAAGGAGGATAAGCGCCCGAGGCGCCTTTTGAAAGATGAATAAAGTCGTAGAAGAATTAAAGAAAGTAAAGGTTTTTTACGTTGCCACCGTGGAGGGAGACCAAGCGCGTGTTCGCCCTTTTTCCTCCGTTGCGGAGTTTGAAGGAAATGCTTATATCTGTTGCGGAAACTTCAAAGAAGTTTATAAGCAGATCAAGGCTTCGCCCAAGATCGAGCTTTCCGGGATGTATGACGGCGCGAGCTGGCTCCGCGTGACCGCACGGGCGGAAGAGGACAGTCGCATAGAAGCGCAGAAAGCCCTCCTCGACGATCCTACGGGTCCTAAGGGACTTTACGAGGCGGGGGACGGCAGGTTCGTCGTCTTCAAACTCACCGACGTGAAAGCCGTGAAATACAGTTTCTTTTCCGCGCCGGAAGAGATCATATAACCTCGCCGCGAGAGCGAGGTCTTTTGCCCGAAAAGGGCTTTTCGTTTTAGGATAAGAATAGAAAAAATCAGCGTTTCGAAGTGGCTTCGATGACGGTCTCCGCTACGTCCACGATCATGCGCGCTTTCTTTTCGCCGCGCTCGTTTTCCGTATAGGTGAAGCGGACGTAGGGTTCGCTTTTGTCGATGCCGGCATTGAGATAGATCGCCGTGTACGTCCTGCCGTCGTCCCTTGCGGTGACTGTTTCGAGGCGATATTGCCCGCGGGCGCGCAAAGTGATCTCCTCCTTTAAAAACGTCGAATCTTCCAAAACGACCCTGCCCGTATCGCGATAAGTGTCCATCGCTTTTTTCGCGCTTTCGCTCTCGAAATCGATCATCTCGAAGGTGACGCCGTAGGCGCGCTCGAAGGCGCGTACGATAGAGAGGATGTCCGTAGGATCCGCTTCGGGCACGATATTGTAAATGTAGGGATCGAGGAGGCTGAGCCGATAATCTCTCGTGAGATCCATCGGGGCGTTTTGGTCGATGGCGTAGAGAATGGCGAGCTTCGTGATCTTGTCGAGGGTGACGGAGGCTTCAAAGCTGCCGTCGGGACGGAAGGTGAGATAGCTCTTCTCCTCATCGAGCAGAGCGGCGAAGTCGTCGCCCATCACCGTCAAAGTCTCGAAGCGGAGGTCAAGGGTCTCGTCGAAATGTTTTCCTTGATAATTCAGCGTGAGCTCGGCGGTGGGGGTGAGCCCCTTTGTGCCCTCGAAATAAGCCTCGGTGACGCTTCCGAAGTCCGTCGCGTTTTCGATCGCCGCGAGGATGGAGGAGAGGGGTGCCTTCCCCGAGAAGAGACGGGAGAGCTGCGCCGTGCGGATCTCTTTATATCGCGAGAGGGCGTTTTTCCCCGCAAGGGAGAGCTCGACGAGCTTTTCCTGAATGAGCTCCGCGATGACGGCGTGACCCGCGTTGGAAGGATGGATCCCGTCTTCGCAGAAAAGGGTGTCGTAGCGCGTTTTGTTCGTCGCATAGATATTCTCGATCGTGCCGTAAACGTCGATGAGCTCGAAAGGAAGGACTTTTTTGCCGTCCTCCGCCGTGTAAGAGCGTTCTTCGAGGAGCTCGTAAAAAGCGGTGTTCATGATGCGGACCGTCTCTCCCAAAAAACGGTGATAATCCGCGGAAGAATAGCCGCGAGAGGCGAGCCCGACGCGCGCTCGATAAGGGACGAGGGGGCTGTCTTCGCCCGCTGGATTGTATAAGGTCTGTAAGAGCAGCGTCACGTCCGGATTCAGGGAACGGATCCTGTCGATGACAGAGGCGATATTCGCTTTCGCTTCTTCTTTCGTCCGAAGGACAGCGGCGGTGTCCCCGTCGGCGGCGGCGAGCATAAGGTCGGAGTGATTGGTGTTCAGAAGATCGTTTCCGATGATGGAAATATGGATGACGTCGGCGGTAGAAATGAGGGTCTCCACCATATTGATTCCGTCATTCTCCTTTTGCACGTAGCGAAGGAGGTTTTGGGTGGTGGAGCCGCTGACGCCGCGATTGTAATATTCGTATTCGTTGATATTCCCGATGATCCCGTAATAACCGTAACTTTCTCGCTCGGTGAGAGGCGTGGGCCCCGCCACGGCTTCCGCGATGGAGTCTCCGAGAAAGAGGACGAGCGGCTTGGGCGCGGGTTGCTTCTTTTTGCAGGAAAAGAGCGTGAAAAGAGAAGCAAACAAGGTGAAGCAGATCAAGAGCGTAAATGCTTTTCTTTTCATCTCAAACCCAAACCTCCGCATTTCGATATATCGCCGTTGGGAATTTTATTCTTCGGCGTTTCTTTCCGTCTCTTCGGACATTTCCTCTCCCGGGCTTTCCTTTGCGGCGAGAAGCTCGGACGCGAAGCTTTCATCTTTCGCTTGCGTGCGTGAAATCGTCTTCTCGAATGCGCGTAGGCGAATGTATTCCACGAGCTTATAGATCCCGAAGACCGCTGCGGCAAGGAGCAGATAAGAGAAGAGCATAATGACCGTGAAGAGGGGTCTCAAATGATGCTTCGCCAAGAGCTCCGCAAGGGAGGACATAAGGGGAACGCCGTCCGCCGAGTGTATTTGCATATAATCTCCGCCGTATTCGTAATTCGCGGGGATGGCGATGATGGCTAGAAGGAGCATCGGGATCCAAGCGCGGAAGATATCTTTCCATTCCAGCTTTTTATATCCGTTGGCGAGGAGTACGACGCCCACCATAAAGAGATTGAAGTGGAAGAGGATGGAGTCCCATGCTCCGTACGTCCAAAAGGGATACCAATTCAGCCCGTTCGTATAGATCGTGCCGATGACGCCGCAGGCGATACCCACCGTGCAGAGCCAAGAGAGGGCGACGTCTTTTGCTTTTCCTTTTCCCCATGCGGCGAAAAGGAGACAGAAGATCAAAAGATCGCAAGAATAAAGGGGCAGAAGGCCACCCGCATTGAATCCGCGTCCCGTCGTGATGTCGTAATAACTCTCCCAAGTGATCTTCGAGATCTCCAAAAGCACGACGAAGACAGAGAGGATTTTCAGGAAAATGTCGATCTTTTTCTTCTCCGTTTTCCGAAGGAAATAAGCGAGAAGCGGGATGAAGATGAAAGCGAATACGATGAAAGCAATATGCCACGGTGAGAAAAGATCGGAATCGAATCCTTGGATGTTATATTTATAGTCAAAAAAATGATATTTCATATCCTCGCCTCACAATAAAAGATTTTGTCTCTTCCGCATATGATGATACCCTCTTTTTCGAGAAAAGTCCAATAAAATCGTCGTCATCCCGAAGAAGAAGCTCTGCGGACGGAAGCTTTGGGGCAAGGCGCTTTTGACGCCGAAGACAAAGAAATTCATTTTTTCGCGTTTTATGTATTGCATTTTTCGCGCTTTTATTTTAAAATATAATTTGAATATTGTATTCGTGGGGACGCTCGCGCGTAAAACGCTCCCTTCGGAAAGGACGAATGGAAGAATGGCTGTGGCACTCAATGAGTTGATCGAGAAAGGCAAGTTCCTGATGATTTCATATAGGAGCATAGACAGCCATATCGTTTTGGAGGACATTCGTCAGATGCAGGCGCTCGGTCTGCGTCTTTGGTATGACGTGGCGATGGAGCTCGGTGATAATTGGAAGCACGTGGCGGAAAATATCATCAAGCATCCGAATTGCGCCGGCGTCATTTTTTATAACAGCGAGAATTCTTTTGTGAGCAAGCCTTGTTTTTTGGAGCGCGGTTGGGCGCGAGAACAGGCTGCGGCGATGAAGGCGAAAGGCGAGCCGTATATCTATTTCTCTGTGAATATCGGCGGCAGATCCACGAATGAGATCATCCGCGACACGTATATTCGCGCGGGAGAAGGGAATATCGAGTCGGTCTTCCCCTTTGAGTATCTGCGCGACGTCGTGGATATGTTCAATGAGGATGTGATCTGCGTGCGCCGCACGGGCACGGCAAAGCAGACGGCGGAAGCCATCTATAAAAAGACGCGTATGCTCGGCGTCGTGGACGACGAAGAAGTGGTGCTCGAATCTCTCGCGAAGAAGGGCGTCATCGTCACGGAAGAGAATAATAAGGTGCTTTACGCGGGCTCTTATCCCCGCGAGATCGCGGATGTGGACGTCTCGCACAGAAATCTCGGCAAGAAATGGTTCACGGAGCGCGGGCAACAGTATTGTTATCTCAACGGCAACTATTATCATTGCGAGCCCATCCGTTTCGTTTATGTCGGGAAGACGGATGCGGGGCTCTGCTTTATGGCGGATCGCGTGCTTTTCTCCTCCACGGGAGAGGAGCTTCCCGCCGCTTTGGATCTTTTCACGAAAGAGGCGTTTCGGAATGCGAAAAAGGCTTTCCCCGTCGGGAATGCCGAGCTCCCCTCGGAGAGCGCTTTCTTGGCGAATAAGGACAAATTCGACCTTTTCTGCAAGACCTCGGACTTTGCGGAGAAGCAGACGCGTTTTTGGCTGTCCGATCGCGGAAAGGGCGGCAGGGCTTTGCGGATGAACGTCAATGAGAGTATGCAGGTCAATGAAAGAGGCTTCAATCAAAAATTCAAATTGGGCGTAAGACCCGTGGTGACATTCACGTTTAATAAAAAATAAAGGAGAAAGAAAATGGCTGGGATCAAAACGGATGTCAGAGCGATGAACGCTCTGAGCAAGGCAATGAAGGATATCGTCGTCGACAAGAAAGAGGACAGTATCTTCTATGAATACGAGAAGAAAAGCGTCATCGGCAAGAAAATATTCGATGCGCTCCTTGCGAAAAGGAAGACGTCTGCCGACGGCAAGTCTTTCGATTTCAGCGACTCCATCCGGCAGTCGGGTCTTCTCTCCGCCACGCAGGTCTTGCAGACCGTGCTCATCTTGATCAACGATTACGAGATCGAATGCACGGAGGAAGTCACCGCGCTTTGCAATGATCTTGTGAAAGAGATCCTTGCGCATGTGGAGAACCCGAAAGGGAATTACAGCCTCTTTTATGACGAGGGCATTCCCGCGAAAGACATTCCGGAGGGAAATTTCCTCCTGGACGCCACGCCGTACGACGTGACTTTCCCCGCCTGCTTCTCTTATATCGACTCCATCACTTGGACCCTTCCCGTGACCCTCGACCTTCTCCGCACGAATCTTGCGGCGGGGGTGGAATTCTTCGATAAAGCGACGGAGAAGAAGCTCATCGCGCTTGCGAAATTCTGCGTCAAGTATCTGAATCTCGCCTTTGTGGCGGATCCCCAGAGCAGCAAGATGTCCTGCGGCTGGAACTTCACTTGGAAGTGCGTGAATCCCTCGCTTTATTACACGTACGCGGTGGGCGAATGCTTCCAAGGCGTCAAGGCGAATTACGAGATGTATCAGGACGAGAAGACGGGCGCGCCCATCGTGGACACCGAGAGCGGGAAGCGTTACGCCGCTATCCTTTCGGAGATCAATGACGATCTCCCGTACGGCGATCCCTCTTCTCCCGTCGGCAGGCTGAAAAACGATCTTTTGAAGGCGGCGGAGGGCGTATGGAGAGTGACGCAAGATCGCATCGACGATCGCTTCTTCAATTATGACCTCTCGATCGTAGATGACGAGACCGTGCGCCACAGCCAATCCAGCGACGTCCTTTTCAACATGGTCTTCATCGTGAATATCGTGATTTCCAGCGGCTTGAACGAAGCCGTGAAGGAGAAGGCGCAGAAAGCGAGCGCCAAGGATCGCGATAAGTATCAGAAAGAATATGACGATATGTTCGAGCTTTTGCAGCTCGCCATCCAGCGCACCTCCCGTTTCTATAATGACTTGAAGTCGGTGGGAAGAGACTATATCGTGGATCAATATTACGCCATCTTTAACGAGGATTACGTCTATCACAAGGTCCTCGCGAAAGAGCTCCGCAAGAGAAGGATCCGTATGATGAGCCTTCTTCCCGTCATCATTTCCACCTTCACGCTCCTCGGCGAGTACATGGTGAAATATCCGCAGATCGATATGATCAAGTATCTCGACAGCATGATGGGAGACCGTATCCTCGACGAAAAAGGGGAGTACGCTTGGCTCTGGGAGAAGGACTGCTATTACGCGACCTCCACCTACTATTACGTCTCCTCCCTCGCGGGTTTTTATCGTTATTACGAGACCTATGAGTCCCGCTTCTCCAAGATCGACACGGAGAATAACGAATACAAAGCGAGGATCCAAGACGCGCAGTACACCGCGCTCACCGCGGAAGGCGGCGAGATCGAGAAGCTCAAAAAAGAGATCGCTCGTTTGCAGGCGGAGAATGCCGAGCAGGCGGCGAAGCTCGCGGCGGGCTCTCCCGTCGAGAACGCCATCGCGGATCTTTGCAAGAATTCCATTCGCGAGAATCTGCTTCCCGCTTTCAATGAGCTCCTCTCCGGCATCCTGACTTCGATGGATCCCGCGGAAGGAAAGCGTCTCTCGAAAGAGGAGAAGGCGTTCTCCGAGAATATGAAGCTTCTGCTCGTGCGCTCCCTCTTCGGCGCGGAGACTTACGAGACGGCGGGCGACTGCAAAGAGGATCTCGACGGCAAGAATCAAAAGGATGCTTATAATAAGCTCGTTAATTATCTCAGAAAAGACATCCGGAATATCCTTGCGCTCTATGTCGGACAAGTTACGAAGTCCGTCACGCACGCGAGCGACTTCGTCGTGACGCAGGGATATGACGGCATCCGTTCGGCGCTTTCCCGCAAGAAAGACTGATCAAGCTCCAAAGGAGGAATAGGCTATGAAATCTCTCACTTTTTTCAGCTATAAAGGCGGCGCGGGCAGAACGTCCGCTCTCGTAAATCTCATCCCCATTCTCGGCGATGAGGATCACCTGAACGCCACGCCCGAGACCCCGATCGTGCTCGTGGATATGGATATCGACTCCGCGGGCTTGACTTATCTCCTCGACAAGGCGGACGAGGCGTATCGCTCGAATTGTTATGTCCAATACTGCCTCGGACAGGGCATCCCGGGGCATACGAATACGAGCGCGCCCATCGACAAGCATCCTTTCTTTTCTCAGCTTTGTAAAGTCGGATCTTTCTTCGGGCTCGAAGAGGATGCGGTGCTTTTCCTTCCCGCGAAGGACGGCGGCATGATCGAGGATTCCAATAGTTCGAATTACGACGCGAAGACTTCGCCGCACCTTACGACCCTCCTCCAACTTTGCGAGGATTATGACTGCGCCGCAGTGGTCTTCGACTCGGCGGCGGGCGACCAAATGACGGCGAAATGGAGCACGAACAGCACGCAGATCATGGTCTGCTGCATGCGCCCCACCAAGCAGTTCCGCGAAGGTACGATCCGTTATCTCAAAAGGTTTGAGCAGGAAAATAATATGAAGGACATCATCATCGTGCCCAACGTCGTGCCCCCGATGCGTATGAATATCGACGGCGATTCTTATCCCATCACCGCGAAGCTGAATCTGAAAAACGCCATCAAGATGAATCTCGACGAGGATAAAAATACCCTCCATCTCGAAATGCTTACGGGCGACGAATTCGGCATCCCGATGGTGCCGCGCTTTATGTGGCTCGAAGGTGTGCTCGCGAATATCGAGTCGCGCAATGAAGACGAGGAAGCCGCCTATAATAAGTACGTCCTCCTCGCGGATATCATAAGGGACAATACGGACGATTCTTTTAATGCGTAAATAGGAGTGCTTATGGAGAAGAATGATTCCAAAACCAAAAACTTGGAGCTCATGAACGAATTGAGACGGCTCATTCCCGATGAGAATCTCCGTCTTTATATCTTCGGTGAGAATGACGAAGACGTCCTTGCCAAAAAGAGCTTGTGGAAAGGCAACAATTATTATAAATACATCAATAACGCCCTGAACCTCAGCTTTATGTATATCTACGCCTGTTATCGCCGTATGATCGACAATATCGCGGAGATCGACGTCGCCTCTTTCTCGTCCAATGCGAAAAGGGTGTACGATATCCTCAGCAAGCTGTATATCGGGCGGGCGGTGAATACCGAGCTCATTCAGTTCGTCCTGATGGATCTTTATATCGACCTCACGGGCGAGAATTCCCTCGGCGAATATATTCCCGATTTCATGCAGACGAGCAGAAGGATCGATTTTCACAGCTATTTCCGCAAGATCATGGAATGGCAGAAGACCTCCCGTTTGGAGAATTCCTTGGAGGAGATGCAGGGGATGTTCATGAAGCTCCTCCCGAGTCTCACCTTCCTCCGCAACGTTTCTCTCGAAGGGGAGAACGACGACTTTGTCTTCCACGTCCATAGCTGGACGGATGAGAGCAAGTTTTATTGCAATCGCACCATCATCAAGGTGAATATGGGCAGGCGTCAGCGTTTCTATTTCTTGGAGAGCCTGACGGTGACGAATTCCAAGCTGATGCTTTCCTATAATACGGTGGACGGCAGCGGCTGTATCAATTATTACATTGCTGAGGACGAGCCCGAGACCTTGGAGCTCGGAGAGGATAATTCCATCTCCATCAATCGAAACTGCGGCGACGTCTTCTGCGAGATCACGGGACAACAGCTTGAAGGAGAGGAGACTTCGGAGCAGAAAGGCTTCATCGAGGACATCCACACCATCAATTATCGTTACATCAAAAATCTCGCTCTCTCCATCTCGGATTCGATGACGGACGACGACAAGCGGAATCTATATAATCGTTTTTATTCGGCGTATCCCGGGTCTTTCGCTTCCAACGATCCCATGGCGACGGAGTTTTCCGTGGATCACTATAATTGGGATAATGTGAGCATCATCCTGCTCATCGAGGCGAGCCCGACCAAGGTGCTTTACGAGCTCCTTTATTATAATCCCCACATTATGCATTCCCTCCTGAAAGAGCTGGGGATCCGCTTCCATCAGAGTCTCTCGATCTGTCGTTTGACGCAGAAAGAGCTGGATCGGAAGATACAGGAGTCTTATGTCGGAAATAAGCTCACGGGCTTCATCCGTCAGGAGGAGAAGAATTCGGGCTCTTTCTCCGAGAAGCGCAATGCCGAGATCAAGGCGCGCCTTATCGTGGACAGCCTGAATGCGTGCTCCGCGCCGGAGAAGCAGCAGCACGGCGTGAGCCTTTGGAGCATCGACGAGGTGATCCTATCCATCGAGAAACTGAAATACAATCGCGACAGGGACGTCCAGCTCAAAATGCTCTCCGAGATCATGGGCGGGGTCTTCCGTCGTTTGATCTGCTTCTATCGCGGCATCTTCGCTTATGCCGCCGTGATGGATAATTTCGACGTGACGGCTTTCTCTCGCGCGCTGAGTGAAGAGGAGATCAAGGAATATCAAAAGCAGGCGATCGACGCCTTCCACCGCGAGGCGAAGGATTGGGCGGAGCGTTTGAAGGATATCCCCGTGCCCTCCGACGCTTTCAAACAGCTCTGCGAGGACTGCGCCTTCAATTCGGGAAGCGTGCGCGACGAGACGAAATACATGCGCAGTGTGATCGGGAAGTCCGAGATCATCATCGGCGTGGATCTCAAAAAGCTCTTGGGCGTCGGCTTCGATTGGACGGAGAAGAGCAAGCAGAATATCGATAAGCTCATCGCGAATTCGATGCGCTTCTTGCAGTATATCAAGAACGGCGGCTTCAAGACGCATAACGTCGTGGAGGCGGTGTATCCCGCTTGCGCCATTTATATCAGCAATTTCAGCAATCGCGACGGCTATAAGACCATGACCTTCCTCCTCACGGGAGAAGAAGGGCAGGAGGATAAGGAGATCAAGATCCTTACGGACTTCGAGTATCGCATGGGCGAGGCGTATTATTGCTTGCCCAATGTGGCGCGCTCGAATAAGAATTGGTGGATCGAGCCCTTTATCGTGAATTGCAGAGATTTCGACGAACTTTTCGATTGAGCCTGAGGATCGGGCGAAGGAGAGATTATGTTACATTATATGTTGGACGCATACGGGACGGACGAAGAGAACGCCAATAATCTGATGTGTGTGAACGAGCTCTTCATCAAGGTGATGCAGGACTTGTCCCTTTCGCCCGTGATGCCGCCTTTTCTTCTGCCGTATTATTATTGCGAAGACGCTTATGACGGTGGGATCTCGGCTTTTTGCTTTTGCAAGGGCGGTCACGTGACCATTCATACTTTCCCGTATAAGGGCTGTTATTTCGCGGACGTTTTCTGCGATGAGTTCTTCACGTCGCAGGAAGCGGAGAAGGCTTTTACGAGCCGTCTCTATGCGCGCAAGGTGCAGTCTGAGCTCGTGGACAGGCGTTTTTCGGATTCTTTCCCCGAGAAGGACGACGCGGACGCGGCGGATTTCGGTCCGCACTATCTCATCAACGTCAGCGACGTGGATATGACGATGGAGAAGATCAATCTTCTTTTGGATTCCATTCCTGAGAAGATCGATATGCTCCCCATTTCCCGTCCTTACGTCATTTTCGACACGAATAAGGATCCGCATTATATCTCCGGCATCGTGCTCGTGGCGCAGTCGCATATCTCCATTCATTACGAGATCAAGGCGAGAAGGCTTTATATGGACATCTTCTCTTGTAAGTTTCTCGACGATAAGAAGATACGCGCGCTCATCGAGAGTCTGTACGGGGATAAAGCGGAGTACCATCTCGTGATCCGCGGCGCGAAATACGCTTGGAATTCCAAGACGTCGCGCGAGCAATACGCCCGCAGCTCGGCGTGGAGGAATAACAGCATCAAATAATCGAGGCAAATATGCAGGTCTTTTCCATCTTATTACCTTTGGCGATGATCTTCGTCCTATCCGGAATTCTTTGCGGAGCTTGCAAGAAGCTGCACCTTCCTTTCGTCGTGGGCGAGCTGCTCGCCGGCATTTTGCTTGGGCTGCTGCGGCTGATCCCGGGGCAGACGATCATCACGAGCTTCACGGAAGGCGGGCTCGCTTTCTTCGCAAAGATCGGCGTGATCCTCATCATGTTCTCCGCGGGGCTCGGCACGGACATAAAGATGGTGAAACAGACGGGGAAAGCCGCCGTCATCGTGACTCTTCTCGGCGTCGCGGCGCCTATCATTTTCGGCTTCCTTGTGGCGTGCCTTTTCCTGAATCACGGCTTTGCGGGGCTCACTGCCTCGAAGGCGGTGAGTTATTTCTTTTACGGCGTTATTTTGACGGCGACGTCGGTCAGCGTGACCGTCGCCACCTTAAAAGAAATGGGCAAGCTGAATGGGAAAGTGGGGACGACCATCGTCACCGCCGCCATTTTGGATGACATCATCGGCGTCATTCTTCTGAGTTTCGCCGCAGGGCTCGGCGGCGAAGGCGGGAATGTCGGCATTGTCATTTTGAAGACAGTGATCTTCTTCGCCGTTGCGATCCCGCTCGGGTTCTTGCTGCGGTGGCTCTTTAAGAAGCTCTCTGCCAAGGGACTTCCGAAGGACTTTTTGAAAGTGCTCGGCGTGGCGCTCGCTTTCCTATACGCCTATGCGGCGGAGGAATTCTGCGGCGTGGCGGATATCACGGGCGCATTCTTCATCGGGCTTATGCTTTCGGGGACGGAGGAAGCGAAGGAGATAGATTCCTTCACGAGCACGCTTTGCCTCTTCTTCCTGCCCGTCTTCTTTGCGAATATCGGCATCACCACGCAGTTCTCCGCCATTGATACGGGCATTCTGCTTTTCGGCGTTTGTTATGCCGCGGTGGGTCTTCTCAGCAAGGTCATCGGGTGCGGATCGGGCGCTTTGCTCTGCCGTTTCAGTCTCAGAGAGTCCGCGGCGGTGGGCGTCGGCATGATGGTGCGCGCGGAGGTTTTGCTCATTTGCGCGGAGAAGGGGATACAGTCCGGTATGGTGGACGCGAATATTATGCCCTTCATCCTCGCCATCATTTTGATCTCCTCGCTCATCACCCCCGTGATTTTGAAGGTGATGGTGGGAAAGCACCCCGCGCCTATACTTGCCTCTGCGGAGGGAAGTCTTACGGGGGATATTCCCGCGTCGGGAGAGATCGCGGCGGCGGGAGACCCGCTTTCGGATCCGCAGGAGGATGTATCGTCTGGGGACGCTTCGCAAGAAGCCGCCTCCGAGACAGAATCGAAGGAATGAGCCTCGGGGCGTAAATTCAGTGTAAAGAGAAAGAAAGAGAGGTCGGTGCGTCGCCGACTTCTTCTTTATAGGCTTTCTTTGCTTATGCGCGCGAAAAACCTTATATAAAAGAAAATAATGCTTGCAATCGGACGTTAATATGATATAATGATAGTCCGTCAACGATGTATTCTTCCGATGGCAAAAGGCGCCGTTTCGGGCGCAAGATACCGCGCCGCGGGGAAAGTCAAGGACGAAAAAAGAAAAGGAGGATCGAAATATGATAACCGTAAAAGGAAAATACAATACAGCGGAATGTTTTACGGATGATATCGAGCATACCGCGCGCGAACAGATCAAGATGATGGTAAATGATCCGACCTTTGCAGGATGTAAGATACGCATTATGCCCGACGTGCATGCGGGCGTCGGTTGTACGATCGGCACAACGATGACGGTGGGGGAGAAGGTTTCCCCCTCTATGGTGGGCGTGGATATCGGATGCGGCATGTATATTGCGGCGTTGGGGGATGCGGAGATCGACCTCGAAGCCTTCGACCGCGTGGTGCATTCCCTTCCGAGCGGACACGGGGTGTGGCAGGGAGACGCACCGGCGAGCTTTGATTTCACCCGCCTTTTGTGTTATAAGGAGATCAAGCGCATCGGGTATGCGGCTTGCAGTTTGGGCACGCTCGGCGGCGGGAATCATTTCATCGAGCTGGACCGCGACGAAGAGGGCGAGGCGTATCTCGTCATCCATTCGGGCAGTCGTTATCTCGGCGCGCAGGTGGCGGAGCATTATATCAACGTCGCGATGGACGAGACGGCGGACAAGGCGGGCTATCTCCGCGAGAAAGAGGAGATCATTCGCAATTATAAAAGAGAGGGGAAGGAGGGACAGATCGCTTCTTCGCTCCGAAAGGCGGAGTCTGCTTGGCTCAGCAGGAAAAACGCAGTTTCGCGGGAGCGTAGTTGCCTCGGCGGCGATGCGCTTCAAGCCTATCTTCACGATCTCGACGTCTGCGTGGAATTCGCCGCGCAGAATCGTGAAGTGATGGCGGATTATATCTTAGAGAAGATGGGGCTTCGGGCGACCGACGCTTTCCATACCATCCATAATTACATCGACGTGAAACGCGGCGTCCTCAGGAAGGGCGCCATCTCGGCGGAGAAAGGAGAGCGCGTCCTCATCCCCATCAATATGCGCGACGGCAGTCTGATCTGCGTCGGAAAAGGGAATGAGGATTGGAATTGTTCCGCACCGCACGGCGCTGGACGTCTCCTCTCGCGTGCAAACGCGCGCAGACAGCTCTCTTTGGATGAATACAGAAAAGAGATGCGTGGCATCTATACGACGTCCGTGGGGATGCATACCATCGACGAATCCCCGATGGCGTATAAGAGCATCCATGACATCACGCGTAATATCCGCCCGACTTGCACGATCGTGAAGCGTCTCACTCCGATCTATAATTTCAAGGCGGGGACGTGACTTTCGACGTTTTGCGGGACGATCCGAAAGCGGTCGCATAAGACTCTGAAAAAAATCCGGCAGATCGCTCTGCCAGCTTTTTCATTCTTCGGAAGGCTTCCGTTGTCTTGTCGAAGGAAGCATTCCTGCGGCGGAGATAGGGAAATTTTAATTCGGCTCGATCATGATGGCGCGGAAGGAGGCGATTTCTTCCGCCGTAACACCGATGGAAAGGAGATAAGCCTCGGTCTTTTCGCGAAGGCTCTCTCCCTTAAAAAGGGAGAGATAGAGGATAAATCCGCCGAAATCGATGACGGAACGGCTCCCGCCGATGTTTCCGAAATTCGAGAATAAATAGTCGTGTTCGATGTCGTCGAGCTCCGCGCCGAGGAGGGAGAGCATCAAGACAGCGGAGAAGCCCGTCCTGTCCGTTCCGATGGAACAATGGAAGTAAATGGGGTAGTTCTCCTCCTTCGCGAGGCAGGCGAAAAGCGCGCGGATCGAGCCTTCGTTCGCGGACAAGATCTCGCTGGTGTCATAGGTCATCGGGAGGTTCAGATAGGTGACGTCCTCCCCGAGCACGCTCGCGGTGAGGGCGCCGATCTCGTTATTGTCGGCGCGACGAAGGTCGATCTCCGTTTTTATCCCCATCGTCTCTTTCATCGTGCGGATCCCTTTTTCCGTGATGCTCGGGGTAGGCGTCTCCGCCTTGTTTTTATTCAGTCTTCCGCCGCGATAGAGCAGTCCTTGACGGATGCGTCCGTTCGAAAGGGTATAGCCGCCGAGATCGCGCACGTTTGTGACTCCGCTTACGTAAAGATTCCGCGGGGCGGCGTCCTCCGTGCGGAAGGCGGCTGTTTCGCCGTATGCGCCGTCGCTTTTCTTCACGCGATAGTAATAAGTGACGCCGATTTCGAGATTATAGATCTCCGCTTTTTTGTCCTGCAAAGAGCAGGTGAAAGAGGCGTCGAAATCTGGATCTTTCGAGAGTTCTATTTCTTCGAGATTATCGGATATTTCCGAGAAATCAAGTGTTACAGGACGCGGACGGCTGAGCTCTTCTTGCCCCGAAGCATAGCGGTCTATATGCGCCTTATCGTCCGCAAGATAAGAAGCTTGAAGTTCGGTGTGAAGCGAGTACGTGTCGGAGGGAAGGACGGGTTTTTGACACGCCGAAAAAAGAAGAATGACAGTGAGAATCACGCTCACGATAAGGACGATCTTCGGCGTTTTTCTGCGGGGCATCATCTTCTTTTCCTCCTCTTTCTGTCTTTCTATCATTATACCTCCCCGTGTCGGGTTTTGCAAGATGCGGCGAAGCTTTTCGTAGAGGCTTTCGCTTTTGTAAAAAAGAAGGCGCATTGAGCGCCTTCTTTTTGATCTTCTTCGGGCGGGTTTCCCGTTCCTCGGAAGTTATTTCCTTAGCCTTGGACGGAGGGCTCGTCCTTACTGTATCCGATGTTCTTTTCTTTTGTCGGATCGAAGGTCAGATTGCAGATCGATGCTACGAGGTCATAGATGCCGAAAGTGATGATGCCGAGGAAGAAATAAGCCGCCGTTCTCGACGTGTATCCCTCGGGCTTTAAATCGGTGTGATTGATGACGATGCTCCCGATCCAGCCGAGGAAGAAGGTGAGCAAAAAGCGAACAAGATTCTTATTTTCGTTCATAAGTAAGGTCTCCTTTGTGAGAAATTTCGATGATTTATTTTATCGCATTTTTCGGTGTTTTGTCAATGCGTTATTAGATTCTTGTATTTTTTTAATAGCCGCGAATGTAAATTGTAACTTAAACCTAAAAGATCGGTGAGCGGTATTGCTTTTCCTGCTAAAAAGAGTTATAATAACAATATATTTAAGGAGGTGTTTTATATGGTTTGCAATGTTCCTATGACTGTTCTTGATATAACACAAAAAGTATTGGCGATCTTTGGTTTTATAACTGTGATTATGGCGGTTATACGATTTTTGATAGATTCTAAACGGCGAAATTTTTCGTCAATTATGAAAAAGATTAGTGTTGCAAAATACAGTTCTATGCAAAAGTGTTTCAAGGAATACAAGGAAGAAAACGGGGATGCATTGGTGGACTCCAAAGCATTAATCATAGATAAGAAATGGGGATATTTGGGAGATAAGGAGAAGTTCAAATTAATACCTTTAGATTCTGTCAAAGTCGTAGTTCATAAAGACAAACCAATTGCGGTAAATAAAAGCATTGATAATCCGCCTGCACCTCAAAATTTTTGGTATTTTATTCCTAGAAAAGCATATGTAAAAGAGTTGTTAAAAAACAATTGTGCGCCAAAAATTTTCTTTAATGGGAAGCTGTACTGTGCATCTTCGTTTAGTTCAGGGGAAAACTTTGATGCGCCAGTATTAACTGTTTATGAAGCGGAGTATTTCGATTTTTTTAATACTTGCAAAGTAAAAGAGTTTATGTATGAAGTAGGTAAAAGGAAATTTCTTAAGGATGATGTCCTTGATTTGAAAAACCGAGCTTGTGGTATCGGGATCAACACGCTTACCGTTATTAGGTTGGAAGAAGCAACGAAAAATGAGAAGGGAGAAGTGATTGACAACGGTCTTTATTTCCTGATGCATCAAAGAGGAAATAAGGTGGCGGAAGGTTCAGGCGCGGTACATGTCGTTCCTGCCGGCTCATTCCAAGCATTTACTTCTTTTGAACAAACAGAAGCGGATATAGAAGCAAAACTTTCTTCGACGGTTTATAGAGAGTTCTGTGAAGAGGTTTTAGCGACATCTCATATGCAAGAGCTTTCCAGTAAAAAGTATCTGGAACATAATGATGTATACAGTTTTATATCAAACAAAGAAGAAAAAGATGTTTCAAAGATTTTTTTCCTTGGATTGGGATTAGAGCCTTACAACACAAAAATGGAAGTTCTTTCGCTTATGTATATTGATTTGCAGGACAATCAGCGTTTTAATAAATTTTTAGCACTGTTTGAAAAAAGGAGAGAGAACAACGGCATAGAAGAAAAGAAAACAAACAATCTGGTTACTAAAACCAAAAAAGACCGTTTGAGGGAAGCTTTAAAATATGCAGGGGCAGAGGAAGGCTCTATCGTTCTGGAAAGGCTCTTGGATCAAACATTGGAAGAGTATTATGGAAACATGAGCATTACAGCATCTGCAAAAGAGCTTATGTATATCGCTCATTGCGGACTTGATCAAATAAGGTCACTGTAAAAGAAGACAATGAATATGGGAAAGCAGAATCTGCCCTTCGGGTGGATTCTGTTTTGTGTGTCGACTATGATATATATTCTTTAGATTTTTATTAACATGTGCATGGCTTTGGAATATCCTATTACCTCCTTAAAGGAAATATTTTGTTTTACACTGCCCGTCAAGCGCGAAAACGTATTGCAAGCTTTCTTTGGAATGCGTAAAAATAAGGACGCCTTAAAATCGCCAAAGGGAGACGGCATATGAAAAAAATATTAAATCTTGGCACTTTTTATATGAACGCCTATTTGGTGGAGATCAAGGAAGGGTGGCTCCTCGTAGATACGGGATATCCTTTTGATTATAAGCATTTTCTGAGGAAGGCGCGGCGCATGAAGATCGACCTCGCCTCCATTCGTTACGTCGTCTTGACGCACGTCCATGCCGACCACGCGGGATTTTTGAAGAAGATCCTCTCGGACACAGGCGCAAAACTCATCTGCCTGCCCGCCGAAAAAGAGCGCCTCGCTTCGGGCGTAAATGTGAAGGAGGTCTATATCTCGAAGGGGTCGATGCTCCTCATAAATCGCCTCTCCGCCTCGCTTCCCGCCTTCCAAAATTTCGACCCTTTGGAGATCGGCGGCACCCTCGACCCAGAGACGCAGCCTTTGGCGGAGGAGGGGATCACCTTCTTCGTCCTCCACGGGCATACGGACAATGATCTTTGCTTCCGCTTGGAGGATAAGATCTTCGTCGGGGACGTCTGCATGAACGGCGCAGGTGCGACGGGCTATTCTCCGCTCTGGATAGAAGATAATGTCGCCCTCGTGGAAAGCTGGAAGGAGCTTGTCGCCTCGGACGCCGACATGCTTTATCCCGCCCACGGTAAACCCTTCCCCAAATCCAACCTCGTAAAATACATCGAGAAGCAGGGGAGAAGAAAGATTCGTAAACTTTATTAATAATCACACAGCGTCAACAAAGATCGGCGTTGAATGGGGTTTTGCGATTCGTTGATTAAAGATAACTATAAGAATTATCACGCGGATGCGTGGATATCATCATTTTATCGTTTTTTGCAAATGTTCCACCGAGAATATATAATGTCGGCGAATGCCGATACATACTGTCGAGCAGGGCGAGATAGATCGTATTCGCGAATTTTTTTCGTATCACAGCGAGACGGTGGCATGATGTACACCCCTTATGGGGTGCATGATGTATATTTTGCTCATCGTTCGCAAAATACATAAAAATATGCTCGGCACTATCCGAGCATATTTTTGGCGGAGCGGCGGTAACCAAAATTGAATTCTACTGTCACGAAATTGGCATTTGATAAAGTGCGTGTGCTATAATGCGTGTGCTATAATGAAATTGAAGGTTGAAGAAATGCCATATTTCTCCGACCTTTTACTTTTGGGGAAGGGGAGGTTTTTATGGAATTATCGCAAGCAAATGTTTATGTAAAGAAAATGTTCTCTTGCGAATGGGTAAAATGGATTCATCCCGGGTCGGCGCCGGCGGAAACTTCGGCAGCGAAACGAGGGAATGTGGATAATGCTCTTTTGAATAGTAGGCACTGTGCAAGTTGCCTAAATATGAATGGGTGTTGTTTTGAGAAAGGGAACTGTCCTGAGAATCCATTGCATGAGCACTGTCATTGTCATTATGAAGACATCGGAACAATAACCGTTCGCGCAACGAGCGTAATCGAAAAGTACACAAAATATATTTTCGAAAACGAAAAGAACAAAGGCAAAAAGGCATTGTTCGAAGCTTGGGGGTTTTCGAGCCTTGATTCCGATTTTCTTAAAAAGGAAATTGAAAGGCAAGCGCAAATCGCTTTTCAATGTGGTGATTACATTCTCGGAAAAAGAAATGAATATGGACAAAGGATAAGTATTGTGATACACTTGAAGCGAAAAGATACGGGAGAAGAAATTGCTTTTGTCACTGGGTGGATGAGCTATCCTGACGGTAGAATAGAACTCAACACGCCATATGGAGGGAAAAATGAAAGAGCTTGACTGGGTGAGATTGATAAAAGACAGGGCACGATATCGTGAGCAGGGGATGAACCTCGGCGATATTGGGATAGTTATGGGCGGAGAAAGAAACGGATACGTATTGGTCGTTATAGAAGGAGAAATTTACCAAGATGAAAATGGGGTCTATTGTACGACGGAAAAAGACGTCGCCGTGCGAGTGGAAGATTTGGAAGTCGTGACCGATAAAAAATAAAGATGAGTGAAAAACGAACCTCAAGCAATCCTTGGGGTTCGTTTTTCTTTCTATTGGCAGAGTGGTAGTAACCAAAATTGAATTCTACTGTCACGAAATTGGCATTTGATAAAGTGGGTGTGCTATAATGAAATTGAAGGTTGAAGAAATGCTGGAGCTCTTCAACCTTTTGCATTATAATATGAGGAGGCTTGAGGTAATAGGTATTTTTGATGGGAAAGTATTCATTGATAAAAACGGCGAAATAAAATATCATTCTTGGATAGAATGGGTTCATGTTTCAAAAGGCGTGACACATTGTCCGGTTTGCTTGGCACTAGATAAGTGCTGGTTTGATAGTGAGATTATGCCACAGCTGCCACAACACGATCATTGTCATTGCACGACAAAGTATATCGTAGATCCTTCTCCCGAGAAAGGTGCTACCGCAGAATGCGATATCAGGAAATTCCGAGATTATATCTTCGCGGATAAATATGCCTGGAATGGGAAACGAGATTTGTTTGAACTGCTTGGGTTTAAAAAAGAGGATTCGGAGTATTTAAAGACCGAGTAAAAAAAACAGGCAATACAAGAATACTGCAAAAGCAATTACAAACTGGGAAAATTGAACGAGAACGGGCAAAGAATCAATGTGACGATTCGATTTGAAAAGAACGGACGGAGTATCCGTTTTGATTCGGGTTGGATGGTGAGACCGTTTGGAAAGTTGACTATCAATACGCCACTGGCAGATTAAAGGAGAACTATGAAATATCTTGATTTGGTAGAATTGATAAAAGAAAAACCTTCCTATATTAGGGCAGGGGTCAAAGTCGGAGATTTTGGTGCGATCATGAGCGAAAGACCGATTAGGGGAAAGTGGCAAGTTGTCTTTTCCGAGTTTTACACGGGGCGCGATATAGCCGATATTTTGGTTGAAGAGGAAGACCTTCGCGTACATGAAGCTGTTCCCAATGATCGTTATCCGAAGAAATAAAACAATTGACTATTGTAAGAAAAACGAACCTCAAGTGATCCTTGGGGTTCGTTTTTTTTCGCTTTTGGCGGAGAGTTAGGGATTTGCTCTTATTTCTCGCGAAGGAGATCGTTTTCGCTTGTTTTTTCCTTCGCTCGAAACTTCGGTCATCGCTAAAAACGCGCCAAGTCAAGGCGCCTTTTCTTAACGCTCTCGTTCAAATCCCTAACGTTAATTTTGCGTAAAAAAAGCCCGAAATATCGGGCTTTTTTCTAACTTGGCGGAGAGTTAGGGATTTGAACCCTAGTTACCCTTGTGAGGTAAACACGATTTCCAATCGTGCGCCTTCGACCACTCAGCCAACTCTCCATTTC
>CAMOUZ010000002.1 GCA_946626795.1 uncultured Clostridia bacterium | reverse complement strand
AGACTCCACGACGAGGGTATTGAGGTAAATGAGATCGCGGTATTTCTCCGCCACGGTGGGCGAAAGGTCTCTGGTCTCGGTGATGGTCTCCACCTCGAAACCGACCTTATTGTAAGACTCGATGAACTGCCAAAGGACGAGCGCTTTCTTAAAGTTCGGGTCCTTCAAGATGACGTTCGTACGCGTGATAGGCGGGCGAACGAGCGCACAACTGACCATTTCCTTTGCGAAGGGGCTGGCAAGGAAGCTGCTGACGATGCTGTTGATACGCTCGACACGCTCGATCAAAGAGAGATCTTCCGCCGTGCCGATGACGCTCTCGACCGGCATATTCGCCGTCGTGGACATCGTATACTTGATGCTATTCTCCTTATCGAGCCCGAAATCACTCGTGACATTCACGACGATCTGATCGCTATTCAAGCTGGCTTGCTTGATGAGATTATAACGACGGGAAATGAAATCCTTTGTTTTCAGAAGCAAGGTGTAAATAAAGCGGTTCTCGTAGATCTCGTAGCTCTCTTCCTTGGACGTATTCAGGATCTTACTCGGGATGACCATGCCGTCCTTCGTAACGGAGGAAATGAAGTTCGTATGCTGCGCAAGGTGCTTGACCGACTCAACGGAGATGGAACGCGCGAGAGAGATATCCACGATATCCTCTTCCACGACGATGAACTTACGCGGGTTACGAACGATGGTATCGAGCGCGACGATACAGTCCTCCAAGGTGTCGATCCAACTTTCGTCGAAGATCTGCTTTTGGAAACGCTGAGAGATCTGGAAACTATTCTTGCCTTGCGCGATATAATCCGAATAGGTAGAATAAAAGTCCTCTTGCTTTAAGAGTGTACTCAAATAATATAGATATTCTTCGTACTTCTTCTTTTCTGCCATTGCCTATCAGTCCTTATGATTAGAAGAGCTTCTTCAATCTTTCGAGATATTCTTTACACTCGGTCATATTCTCCTCGCCGAAGTGATCGGAGAGGTATTGGATATAGTCGTCCACCTCGTCGCGGATGTACGCGAGGTTCAAGGACTCGAACTTACGGAGGATCTTATTACAGAGCACGTAGTCCAAGCCGTCGATCTCCGTGCCGCCGCACGCCACGTACACGGGCACGAACTCACGGAGCTGCTTCACGATACGGTTACCAAACGCCAAACGGAAGTGCTCGATCACGTAATCATCCATTTCTTCGAATTTTTTGAGGTTCTCCTCGCTGACCTTATGCTCTTCCTGCGCTTTCTTGAAGAGCTCTTCAAGATGCTTATAGGAAAGCGGCATCATATCGGTGAGGGGCGCGTCGAAAGGCTTCGCCTTGCTGTTGATATTGATCGGCATACCACGATCGTACACCTTATCGGAAATGGCGAAGGTACTATCGTCGTTGTTCGCCGTGCCGACGAACCACATATTCTCGGGGAGACGAAAACGTCCTTTTTCAACATGCTTCGGGTCGGAAGGCCAGCCGCTCGGGACGAGGTCAACGATCCACTGGTCACGGGACGGCATTTCCAAAATGGAGAGCATTTCCGCGAAGTAGTACTCGACACGAGCGATGTTCATTTCGTCGAGGACGGTCAAATACACGTCTTCGTTATACGTTGCGTCGTACATCGCCTTCAAGACCTCGGTCTCGTTAAACCTCTTGGTAAATTCGTTGAAGTACCCGAAGATTTCGGTTCTGTCACGCCAGGACGGCTGCACGGAGGCGATGGTCGTGGGGTTATCGATGAAGTGCCCGATACACTCGGGAAGTGAGGTTTTACCGGTACCGGATATACCTTGCAGGATGATGAGTCGCGTTGTGGCCAAACTTGCGAAGAAGAGGCGGATGATCTTGGGCTCGTAATAGAGCTTACGCCACGGTCTCTGCGGGTTATTCGCCGCGTAATTACGGAAAGTGTCGCAGATCTGTTCCAACGTAACTTCTTTATTAAACTCGGTGTGACGCTGCGAGCCCTCCTCCGCATAGGTCATATCGACTTCGGTGAGCTTATAGAAACGGCTCTCGCCTTCTTTCTTCTCACTGCTGGTATCTTCGCCCTCATTGCCTTCGAGCACGTCATAGCCTTGATAACCGATTTTGAGCCCGAGGATACGATCCTTCTCTCTCGTGAGTTTCACGATCTGTCCCTTCAAATTTCCGATCTCATCCACAAGATCTTGATTCAAGACACGACTGCCGAAGAGCCTCTTGAAGAAACGAACGAGGAAATAAAGCCCAACGACCACGATCGCAAGCAAAGCAAGGATCACGAGGATCACGATAGCCCAAGCTCCGATCCATTGTCCGGTCTGCATCTGACTCATCGCTTGATACTTCTCCACCACCGCAACGTATTGATCCACCGCGAAGAGCTGACGGAAGGCGCCGAATACACCTCCGTACCAACTGAAATTCGCGATTCCGCCGGGCTGGGTATAGAAGAATCCCAGGAATCCGAAGAAGAATACTTGTAAAAAATCTCTTATAAAATCAGTGAACATAGTACGTACCTTTCCCTTTCCCCTTTTTCGAACGGAATACTACCGTGCCGTCCGCCTCACTCGCCGAGACGGATCATTGATCACTTCCTGTATCGTCGGTTTTATCGTCCTGCTTTTTAATGGCGGCAGGATCTATGCCTCTTTCCTTCAAAAGCCTCAGGAGATCCTCCTCGCTGAGATTTGCGCGCGCCGACGCGGCAGCCGCTTCCGCCGCCGCTTTCTTCGCATTCTTCATCTTCGCCTCGACCACGATCTGCGCGACGAGATAAATGTTATAGATCAAGAGCAATCCGAGCGGGATGATGACTACGAAAATGAAGTGGTAACCGTCACGCACCCATTTGATCGCCGCGCCGAGCCCCTTAATATGGAAAGCATAGACGGCGAGGACGTTATCCGCGCTGACCCAGCCGGGATCCTGCGTCGGATTCGCGTCACCTTTGGTCTTGTACTGCGTAAAGCCGTTTTCCGTGATGACTTCGTCTATTCTGTGGGTGTTGATGATGAAGAGCCCACTTTCTTTTTCCAGCATCTTGAAGGTGATGATATCACCTTTTTGCAAGCCTTCGCCGCCGTTTTTCGGATTCTTGGCGATGACGAGGTCGTCCACGCAAAAGCTGTCCTTCTCCGTCCCGTTCATTGAGTTCGAGTTTACGGTGAGGAGCTTCACGCCGAGCGGAGAGACTTCGTCCTGCGCTTTCGGGTTCAAGAGCATCACGAGACAGATCGTAATCGACAGGACGACAAACGCGATCTGTACGCCCAAAATGACAGCATTCAAGATGCGCTTCCCTTTTGTCAAAGGCTTCTTTCCTTGCTCGTCCTTTGGAGCGTCCTCTTTAGGCTGCTCTTCCTGCTTCTCGGCAGGCGTTTCTTCCGCCGCGATCGGAGTTTCTTCCTCGGGCGCTTTTTCTTCCGAGATCGTTTCGTCGAGCACTTGCGTCTCGTCGAGGGTGGTCTCGTCTATCGTCTTATTCTCTTCTTCCATCTGTTTTCTCCTATTTAATTTCCACCGTATTTGCCGTCGTGAACTCGACCGAAAGCTTCACCTGTCCGCCGAGAATGCCTCTTTCGGCATCGACCAAGCTGTCATTATCACCCACACATTGCGGATCCTGTCCTTCAAGCCAGATCAAAACGGTGTATTTGATCTTTTGTCCGGGCGTAATGGGATAAAACTCGCTCTTATGCACGTATCCGTTTCCGACGAAAGGCTTCGCGTACCATACGCCGTTCTCATCGAGATCCGCCTCGTCGAAGGTGAGCCCGTCATACCAAAGCGTCTCCTTCGGCTTATAGCCGACCTCGGGCACCACTTCTTCGCGAATAGGCTGCCCGTTTTCATCCAAAAGGTCGTTGCCGTTCTCATCCGAAGCATAGGCGGCGTACGCGACGATCTCGCCGAGCGAATCGTCTTCGATGTCCGTATCCTTGACCAAAATGATGCGGATCGCTTTATCCATATTACGCAACGCGCGCTCGAGCGTGATGCTCTCATTGTACTGCGCGTCTTTCGTGCCGCTATTCGTCAGATAGAAGGTGGAGGCGATGTAATAGGTATCCGCCCCTCTGCCCTCATAGGTGCCGTCTGTCGCGATCATATCCTGCAACATCTCGTCCAGTTGATTGCAGAGCGTGACGTTATCCATATTCTTGGGTGCGGAGACGTCCAAAACGCTTCGGCCTCCGTCCGAGAATCCTTTGTCTTTGGAAAGAGAGAGCCATTGCGTGCCTGTCTGGGTAACAGTCACGCGGAAATTGCTCTCGTCCACGAAACGCATAATCGCATACGTCGCACCGGCAAGCAGGGCGATGATAAGCAAAAAGATCAAGAGAATGATAATGATCGCTCTCCTGCGCGTCTGACGGCGAACACGCTTATTCTTGATAACGTATTCTTTATCCGCGCGTATTTGGTCCTGCAAGATCTGCTCGGGCGTTTTTTCGGCGTTCTTATTGCTTGCCATCCTTCTTTACCTTCGGCACCGGCTTGATATTCGTCAGCGCCAGATTGATAAGTCTCATCGGGCGCGCGACCGCGTCGCCCTGTATCACTTTCACTCCGTGATCGAGGAGAATGCGAGCTTCTTCTTTATGCTCGCAATTGATGGAGGTAGTCACGATATTCTGCACGGCGGCATAGCCCGTGATCATATCGAGGTGCGCGAGACGCTTCAAGCTGTCCCCGTTATAATACCTCGCATCCAGTCTCAAATAATCGAAATCGTACTCCGTGAGGACGCGCATACTCGCGCTCTCCGCATTATCGATCATGATGAGCGCGCCTTGCGACTTCAACGTATTGATCGCGCTGACGCCCGCAAAGCCCAAAGCTTCCAGCATCGCGCAGTCGAAAGCGAGGATGAGATTCCCGTGCTCGGTCTTCATTTTATCCACGAGCTTGGTCAAAGTCTCTTGTTTCAAGAGGAGACGACAGCTGATCTTCACGACGAAGCGAAGATCGGGATTCTCATTGCAATCCTTGGTCACGATTTCAAGCGCGATGAAATTCAATTCTTCGATGCGGGGGCTGCCCTCCGCGATGGCGAAATACTCCTGCGGGAGCATCTTGCCGAGGAATTTATCATTCAAGATCTGCTGGACGTTTACGTACTGCACTTTGCCTTCTTCGTCGATCGCCGCGTCGTAGAAATGCACGATGGGAGTGGCGAGCGCGACGCCCGCGTTCAGCGTCTTCGCCTTGCTACGTTGCAGTTCGAGAAGGTCTTTCGCCGTGACGCCGTCTTCCGCAGTGTATCCTTTCGGGACGCCCCAAGCATCCTTCATCCCGAGCTGAGAACGGAGATGCTCGGTCAGCTCGCCATAGATATCCGCGTATTCGTCACCCGTATGCTTGATCCGCGGCTTATCCTCGTCGCCCTTAAAGACGCCGTTCTTGATATAAGGATATTTCTCCGCAAAGGGAACGTATACATAGCGGGAATTGCGTTCGAGCTTATTGGCGGTCATCAGCTCCTGAATGAGCTTGACGGCGTTCAAACGCTCCTTCTCTCCCGCGATCTTCATCATCAAAACGGTGCCTTCGTAATCCTTCTGGTCGGAAGCGTCCTTATGTCCGTATTTCCGCGTGGAATACGCCTTGGGATCCAAAGCGAGATAGAGACGCACGTTCTCGTTGATCACGGTCATACGCGCGATGATATGCTTGCCCGCTTTGAAATTCTCATTCTTGACATTCATCTCGCTCTTCACCGTCTTGAAGGACAAAAGCTCGTTCTTCAACTTGCTGTACAAGAGCTTGATGGTATTCGTGGTTTGGTGGATCTTGTTTTCGAGGGTGAGCGGGAGGATGACGATGGGCTCTTCTTTTTCCTCTTCCTCCGGAGCGGGGGCTTCGGGCTCGACTTCTTCCGAGATGCCGGCGGCTTTACGCTCTTCCGCACGCTTTTCCTTTTGAAGGGTCTGCGTGTCCTTCTCCTCCGAGACAAGATACTTGCCTTTCGCGTCGAGGACTGCGTCCTCGCGACGGGGGAAATATTGCAGGAAATCCTCTTCCTCGTATTTCTCCGCCTTGTCCACGCCGAGCGCGCCCATCATCAAAGTGAGGAGCTCGATGGCGATGGCGTATTCGTCGTCGTCGCGAACGCGGATCATCATCTGCGTGTCTTCGAAATCATATTCCGTCGCATTGGACTGCTTATATCTGTCGATGTCGAACTCATCGGGATTCAATGCGAAATAGATGCGCGTATACCCTGCCAGAGCGAGACGCGCCACGACCTGCTTATTCGCGCGGAAGACCTCCGTCGCGACCTGCATCTCCGCCTTCACGCCTTGATATGCAAGGATGGCGTTTTTGAGCTTGTTGTAATATCTGCGTTCACGCGTGTCGGCGAGAATGAGCTTATTTTCGAGACTGCGCTTTAAGATGGCTCTGCCCTTCTCGTCGATGGGCTCGCCTTTTTCGTTATAGCGGACCTCGTCTTTCTTCTCTTCCTGCTCTTTCGCCTGACGCTCCAAAAGTTCCGTGCCTTCTTCCGCGAGAGTCTCGGCGTTATCGGCGATCTTGTCCAAGAGCTCTTGCCTCTCTTCGAAGTTTCCGCCGTAGATGAAATCGTCCATCTCGCCCTCTTCCATAAAGGCTTTCAGATAGTCTTCATCCATCACGAAGTCACCTTCCGCGTTTTCTGCGGGCGCCTCTTCCGCCGCTTCCGTCGGCGTTTCCGCAACGGGCTCCGCGGGCACTACGACGGGCACGTCATCCACGGAGAGAGCGAGCGCTTCCGCTTGCGAATCTTCTTCGGCGGACGCTACGCCTTCGGCCGCGGGCGTTTCCGCGCTTTCCTCTTCAAGAGGTTCTTTCGCGCCTTTTTCGGGGATTTCGGACGCAATCTCTTCGGGGATCGGCTCTTCTGTGGGCGTCTCCTCGGAGCTCGGCTCTTCCGTCTCCGAAACGGAGGCTTCCGCTACGGGAGACTCCGTCGAAGCTTCCTCCGTCGGAGCTTCGGACAAAACAAGATCCGCGGGGATGACGTCCTCCGCGGGAAGGGTCTCGACTGCCTTCTCCGCAATGACAGGAGAAGAGTTCCTCTCGTCCTCCGAGGGGGAGCTCACAGCGACCTCCGGTTCTTTGTCAAACGTTTCCAAGCTCTCTTCACTCACAGTCGAAGTTTCTTCGATACGTTCCTTGTTGTCAGAACTCTTCTTGTCCGCCAATGTAACCTCCAAAGCAAACAATGCAAAAGAGTTGCAAAATGCAGTTTCGGCAGCAAAATTGCGCTTTCTTTTGCTTGTTCGTCGCGTTCGGAGAGGCCCTTTCCTTCGCCCGTCCCCATAGAACATCTCGAAAAAATCAACGTTCCTACGGAAAAACACGCGAGGGCATAGTCTCTCGTTTCATTATTATAGCATAGAATTTATTCCTTTTAATTAATATTAAGAATTCTTAATAATTCGTCCGACCGGTATCTTTTTTCGCAAAATGGGCAAAACTAAGAGAAAAACACCTTTTTGCGACATTCTCGTAATCCTGCGTTGACAATACGGCGGAAATGTATTGTCTCGCGAAGAATGTTTTGTTATAATATGTTTATACCGAAAGGAGGAAATAAAATGAGCGAATTCGACGAAAAAACCGAGCAAGAAGAGCTCAATCTTTTGGATTTACCCCAAAATACCCCCGCTGAGCCACTTTCCGCGGAGCCCTCTCTCGAAGAGATCTCCGCGGTGGAGCGCAAAAAAGCATATAAGAAAGGGCCGAAAGCCGCCGCTGTCGTCTTCTTTGTCCTGCTCTGCGTCTTCTTTGCGGCATTTGCGGTCATCGCGGCAACGTTCTTCTCCTCGCTTTTCAATATCGCGACGACGGATTCCGCGGGCGAAGCGGTCTTCACTGCCCTCTTCGCCGTGCCGATCTTCCTCGTCATGATGTTCTTCAGCGGAGGCCCCGCTCTCATCTTTGCCATCGTATCCACGACGCTTCTCGCGAAAGTGGTGAAGCGCGAAGAAAAAAGACCCGTTTCTTACAAGATCCTCCTCGGGATCTCGATCACGTTGCTCGTCCTCATCGTCGTAGCGGTGGCGATCACCTTCGTATTCTTGTTTCACAATAATTGATTTTATTTCGAAAAAGTCCTATTTCCCCGGTGAAAGGAGAAAATAGGGCTTCTTTTCATAAGACTTGATTCCGAAGATAAAAAAGAAGGCGGGAGTCATCCTCTCGCCTTGCTTTACCTTATTATCGAAGATCAGATAAGCTCGATGATCGCCATCTCCGCCGCGTCGCCGCGTCTTTGACCCATACGAATGATACGGGTGTAACCGCCGCCCTGCGTCTGCTTATCATTGCGCTCTTTATATCTCGGCGCATACTCATTGAAGATCTTCTCCACCAAGGGATGCTTGATGTCCTTCGTCCTCGCCGCGTATTTGCTCTTGCTCTCTTTCGCGCCCTTCGCTTCCTGAATGTCGACGAGAGACGCCATGAGCTTTCTCCTCGCCGCGAGCTTCTTCGTGCCGTCATTGATAAACTTCACGGAGACTTTCTCGTTTTTCAGATTGACTTTTTCTTTTACCACTTCGACAGTGTCATCATAGGTCTTGATCGCGAGGGTCAAGAGCTTTTCCGCCATGCGGCTGACCTCTTTCGCGCGATCGAACGTGATTTCGAGTCTTCCGTACCACAGGAGCTCGGACACTTCATTCTTCAAGATCGCCATGCGCTGATCTGTCGGTCTTCCCAATTTCCTTTGATTCATATTTCTTCTGCCTCCTGATTATTCGTCGTTACTGCGGAGCGCCAGACCGAGCTCTGCGAGCTTCCTGATCACTTCGTCAAGGGACTTTTGTCCAAGGTTACGCACCTTCAACATCTCGTTCTCGGACTTCTCGATGAGGTCGCCTACGGTATGGATACCCGCTCTCTTCAAGCAGTTATAAGAACGGACGGAGAGATCGAGATCCTCGATCGTCTTTTCAAGATAGGTGAGCGTAGGATCGGGCTCGTCCGGCTTCAAGATGTCGAGATCGGGCACGGTGTCACAGAGATTGATGAAGAGCTTTGCGTGCTCGTCCAAGATCTTTGCCGCGAGGGAAAGAGTCTCTTTCGCGGGGGTGGTGCCATTCGTCTTCACGTTGAGGACAAGCCTATCATAATTGATATCCTGTCCGACACGAGCGTCTTCGACGGCATAGCTCGCCGCCAAAACGGGCGTGAAGATGCTGTCCACGGGGATATAGCCGATGGGCTGCTCCGCCGTCTTATTTTTATCCGCGCCGACATACCCTCTGCCGCTCGCCACGGTGATCTCCATATCGAGCTCGCCGCCTTCATTGATCGTGCAGATATGATGATCTCCGTTGACAACGGTGAGATTCATCCCGCAGTCGATATCCTTTCCGAGCACGGGACCGGGGGTGTTCGTCTTGATGGTGACGACGACTCTCTCGCCGTCCTCCAAGGGAGAACTTGCCTTGAATGCCAGCCCTTTGATATTCAAAATGATATCCACCACGTCTTCGACAACGTTCGGGATCGTGGAGAACTCATGCATAACGCCGGCGATCTTGATACCGACAGCAGCCACACCGGGCAGGTCGGAGAGAAGCATCCTGCGGAGAGCATTGCCAAGGGTCGTGCCAAGGCCTTTCTCCAAGGGCTCTACGGTGATCGTAGCGGTCGAAGCGTCCACACTTTCCGTTGCGTTTATTTGCGGTGTCTTGATCTTTATCATAATATCCCTCCTTTATTACTTGGAGTACAACTCGACGATCATGTGCTCCTTGATCCTGAGGTCGATGTCCTCGCGCTTCGGCAATTGCAACACTTTTCCGGTGAGCGTGCTCTTATCGAATTCGAGCCACTGCGGGAGAGCGGACTTCGCGCCCACTTCTTTCACAGCCTCAAAGATCTTCTTGCCCTGCTTACTCTCCTTGACGGCGATGACGTCGCCTGCGGATACCAAGTAAGAAGGAATATTAACGTTTTTCCCGTTCACGGTGATGTGGCCGTGATTCACGATCTGTCTCGCCTGCGCTCTGCTGCCGCCGATACCGAGACGGAAGACCACGTTATCCAGCCTGCGCTCGATGAGGATAAGCATGTTTTCACCCGTGATACCCTTCATGCGCTCTGCTTTCTCGTGGTATATACGGAACTGCTTCTCCATGATGCCGTAAGCTCTCTTGGTCTTCTGCTTCTCACGGAGCTGGAGGGCGTACGCAGACACCTTTCTCCTGCCGGTCTTGACGGGACCGGGAGGATTGATGCGTCCCTTCTCCAAGGGACAGAGCTTCCTGCCCTGCGTGCCGTCACTGCTGATATTATAACATCTGTCGCCTTTGAGGTATAATTTCTCACCCTCTCTTCTGCACAAGCGACAAGCCGGTCCTGTATACTTAGCCATATTCTTCTACCTCCTATAACCTTCTGCGCTTGGGCGGGCGGCAACCGTTATGCGGGATGGGGGACACGTCCTGAATCGAGGTCACTGCGATCTCCACGTTTTGGAGAGCGCGGATCGCGGATTCTCTGCCCTGTCCCGGGCCCTTCACGAAAACGTCCACCGACTTTAAGCCGTGCTCTTTTGCTGCCTTAGCCGCGTCTTCCATGACCATCTGCGCCGCATAGGGAGTGCTCTTCTTGGAGCCGCGGAGACCGAGCTTGCCGGCGCTCGACGCGCTGATCGCATTTCCCTGCGTGTCCGTGATGGTGATGATCGTGTTATTGAAGGAACATTGGATATGAGCCTGTCCCCTGTCAACACGCGTAATGTCCTTGCGCTTTTTCGTCACACTTTTCTTAACTGCCATGATTGCGTCCTCCCTTATTTCTTAGAACGGCCGACGGTACGTCTCGGACCTTTACGGGTACGAGCGTTCCTCTTGCTGCTTTGTCCTCTGACGGGCAAGCCTTTTCTGTGACGGACGCCGCGATACGATCCGATCTCGCGAAGTCTCTTGATATTCATATCGATCTCGCGCTTCAAATCGCCTTCAACATGCAGATTCTTTTCGATATAGTCTCTGAGTATGGCTACATCGCTTTCTGCCAAATCTTTCACCCTGATATCAGGGCTGATCCCTGTCGCTGCCAAAATTTTGCGCGAAGTCGCGAGACCTATACCGAAGATATAAGTCAAACCGATCTCGAGCCTTTTTTCCCTTGGCAAATCTACACCGGATATACGAGCCATTAAAATACCTCCATTTGATCTATGATGTTTATCTGATTACTCATTTGAGAGGACGAAATGTAATTTGGAATGAATTCGTCCAGCCGCACCTCGCGTAAGTAACGGATATCTCGATAATATCAGCCTTGCACCTGCTTATGGCTCTTGCTCTTCGAGCAGATCACCATGACTTTGCCGTGACGCCTGATAATTTTGCACTTGTCGCACATAGGTTTTACCGACGGTCTTACTTTCATAATGAAACCTCCAAATTAGTTCTTATCCCGCCATACGATACGACCCTTCGTCAAATCATACGGACTTATTTCCACTTTCACCGAATCGCCTTCGATGATCTTGATGCTTTTGATACGCATCTTACCCGAGGGGTAAGCAATGATCTGCGCGCCGCTCTTTTCGAGCTCCACCCTATACGACTGATAGGGCAATACCTCGATCACTTTCCCTTGGACCTCTATGACATCTTCCTTCGACAAAACGGACCTCCTTATTTGCCTGCGTACGCTCTCAGCGCACTCTTTATCTCACTGTCAAATACTTGCTTCTCCGCAAGAAGCTTCTCACGGATCACTTCGTTCGTGTCTCCACTCGGATCGAGATGCTTGATGTTCTTCTTTTTCGGCGAGGCAAGCTTCTTGTCCGTTCCGTTTGCCACGTAAGCATACCCTTGATCGCCGAACCTTACTATTATATAACACTTTCCGCAGTCTCGTCCAGCTTTTGAATAAACAATACTTCCGACGAATACTTCTTTTTGCATATTTTTTACCTCACATCGTGAGGATCTCCACGCCGTCGTCCCAAATCACTACGGTGTTCTCGTAATGAGCGGAGGGGGAATGGTCCTTCGTGCGCACCGTCCAGCCGTCTTTCTCGGTATAGACTTCGTATCTTCCGAGGTTGATCATCGGCTCGACCGCGAGCGTCATGCCGTGATGCAAGCGGAGTCCTCTTCCGACGACGCCGTAATTCGGCACGGCGGGATCCTCATGCATCTCTCTTCCGATCCCGTGACCGGTGAGGGCGCGAACGACGGAATAGCCGTGCGACTCCACGTAATTTTGGATCCTTCCGGAGATGTCTCCGAGACGAGAAACGGACGTGATCCCCTTGATCCCCTCGAAGAAAGCGGCTTCCGCTGTCTCCACAAGCTTGCGCTTCTCCTCGCTGACCTTTCCGATCATAAAGGTGCGCGCGCTATCGCCATGATAACCGTCAATATAAGCGCATAAGTCCACGCCGACGATCTGCCCTTCCTCGATATATCTCTTCGGAGAGGGAATGCCATGCACGACCACGTCATCGATCGAGATGCAAGTGCTCGCGGGGAAGCCTCCGTAACCGAGACAGGACGGCCTCGCCCCCTGCGACTCGATATAGTCTTTCACCCATTTATCCACTTCGGCGGTGGAAACGCCGGGGCGGATGCGGTCTCTTACCATAAGAAGCGTGTCGCGAACGATGAGGTTCGCCTTGCGCATTACGTTCACTTCTTCGGGCGTTTTGAGAAAGATCATTGAAGCACCTTCAAAATGTCCGCATAGACCTTGTCGATGGTCTGCGATCCGTCCACGTCTTTCAAGAGACCTTCTTTCCTGTAATAATCGATGAGGGGCGCGGTCTCTTTGTGATACACTTCGAGCCTGCTCTTCACCGTCTCTTCTTTGTCGTCGTCGCGCTGATAGAGCTCGCCGCCGCACTTTGCGCAAACGTTCGAACCATTCAGGAATGCGACGTTATACGTCTCTCCGCAACGGCACATACGTCTGCCCGCGACTCTCTTGACGATGGCTTCGTCGTCCACGACGAGATTGATCACCACGTCGATGTCCGCGATCTTTTTGAGCTCTTCCGCCTGACGAATCGTACGAGGGAAGCCGTCGAGGATAAAGCCTTTTTTGCAGTCTTCTCTCGACAGTCTGTCCGCTACGATCTTGATGACGACTTCATCGGGCACAAGCGCGCCCTTGTCGATATAACTCTTCGCCAAAAGTCCGAGCGGGGTGCCGCCCTTGATATTCTCACGGAAGATATCCCCCGTGGAAATATGCGGCACGTCGAGCGCGAGCTTGACGCGAGTGGCATGCGTTCCTTTACCGCTGCCGGGTGCTCCCAAAAAGATGACTTTCATTACTTCAAGAAGCCCTTATAATGCTTCATCATGAGCTGGTTCTGCAACTGCGTATCGAATTCCATCGCCACGCTGACCACGATGAGGAGTCCCGTTGCGCTGAATGCGTTTCCGAGACCGTTCTCCGTGCCGATCGCCGGCAAAACGATGCTGGTGACAAGGGCGACGAGAGCGAGGAAGATCGCGCCGAAAAGCGTGATCCTATTATTGATCCTCTTCAAGTAATCCGTCGTGGGTCTGCCGGGCCTGATGCCGGGGATAAATCCGCCGTTCTGCTGGATATTCCTGCTGATGTCCTCCGGATTGAACTGAATCTGCGAATAGAAGAAGGAGAAGAACAGGATGAGGAGCGTCATCACCGCGATATAGATCGGGGTGCCGATGCCCAGCCATCTCGACCACCATTGATAGAACGCGCTATTCGGCCAGAAGCTGGCGATCATCTGCGGAAACATCAAGAAGGAAGAAGCGAAGATGATCGGCATAACGCCGCTCGCATTCACCTTCATCGGGATATGCGTGGACTGTCCGCCGTACATCTTATTTCCCTTGACCTGCTTTGCGTATTGGATCGTGATCCTCCTCTCCGCGAGATCCACGAAGATGATGAAGACGAAGACGAAAAGCACCACGAGCAAGAAGGCGAAGATCAGCCAAATATTCTTTGCAAGGCTGTCGCCGTCGCCCGCCGTCGTGATCGCGGACAAAAGATGCTGACCCGCCGAAGCGAGGATACCGACGAAGATGATGAGGGAGGTGCCGTTTCCGACGCCGTACTCCGTAATCCTATCGCCGATCCACATGACCATACAGCTGCCGCCGACGAGCATAATAATGACGAGCGCGATGGTAAGCGCTTTGGATTCGAGCGTCGCGTCGAAGTTGTCTTGTCCCCAGCTGAGGCAGATGCCGACCGCTTGGATGATGGCGAGAACGATCGCTGCGTAACGAGTGATCTGCGTGATCTTTTTCCTGCCCGCTTCGCCCTGCTTGGAGAGCCTATCGAGCGGAGGGATCACGAGAGTCAAGAGCTGCATAATAATGAAAGCGTTGATAAATGGAAGGATGCCGAGCGCAAAGATGGTTCCGTTTGCAAGGGATCCACCCGTTATCGTGGAAATGATCTTGAAGAAATCATTCTGCGCGAGGTTCTGGAAGCTCGCCGCCGCGATGCCCGGGACGGGGATGAAACATCCGAGTCTGAAAACGAGCAACATCAGCAGAGTCATCAGCATTTTCTTTCGTATTTCCTTCTCACGGAAGGCATTTATCAGCGTATTTAACATCAGAGCACCTCTACCTTACCGCCGACCTTTTCGATCGCGGCCTTCGCGGACTCGCTGAAGAAATTCGCCTGCACGGTGAGAGCCTTTGTAAGCTCGCCGCCGCCAAGCACTTTCAAACCGTACGGCTGCGCCTTCGTGAGAATGCCCGCGTCAAGGAGCGCCTGCTCATTGATCACCGCATTCGCCTCGAAGCACTCCAAGTCCGCAAGGTTTACGATGTTGTATTGTTTTTTGAAAATATTGGTGAAGCCGCGCTTGGGGAGTCTCCTCGTCAAAGGCATCTGTCCGCCTTCGAATCCGGGACGCACGCCGCCGCCGCTTCTTGCCCATTGCCCTTTATGTCCCTTACCGGAAGTCTTTCCGAGACCGGAGCCGATGCCCCTGCCCAGCCTCTTGGCGGGCGTCTTGGAATTCATTGCGGGAGTAATGGTATGCAATCTCATATCTCTACCTCCTAATCGGCGTTCTCAACTTTCACGAGGTGAGAAACTACCTTTATCATGCCGCGGGTCGTCGCATTGTCGTCAAGCACATTCGAACTGCCGATCTTACGGAGCCCCAGAGCGGCAACGTTTGCCTTCTGCTTTTCGAGAGCGCCGATGGTGCTCTTTATCAAAGTAACTTTAATCTTCGCCATTAGTCTTGTGCCTCCTTACCGAGGATCTCCTCAACGGACTTACCGCGAAGCGCTGCGATCTGCTCCGCCGTCATAAGACGGGAGAGACCGTTCATCGTGGCTTTCGCGCAGTTGATGGGGTTATTCGTGCCGATCGCTTTCGTACGAATGTCTTGGATACCCGCCATTTCGAGCACCGCACGCACGGGACCGCCCGCGATAACGCCGGTACCGACCTCAGCCGGAATCAAGAGCACCTTGCCGCGTCCGAAAACGCCGGTGATCTGGTGAGGGATCGTAGTGCCGACCATCGGGACCTTGATGAGGCTGTTTTTCGCAGCCGTCGTCGCCTTCTCGATGGCGTCGGTCGCTTCCGTCGCCTTACCCATGCCGAGACCTACTTGTCCGTTCTTGTCTCCGACAACGATGAGCGCGGCTTGACGCATCGTCCTACCGCCCTTGACCACCTTGGTAACGCGGTTCATCGCGATGGTGACCTTGTCGAATCCGTCTTTTACTTCTCTGTCTTTATTGAATTTATCATCACGCCTTGCCATATCTGCCTCCTTAGAACTGCAATCCGGCTTCTCTTGCGCCGTCTGCAAGGGCTTCTACTCTGCCCATATAAAGGTAGCCGCTTCTGTCGAAGACGACAGTATTCACGCCCTTCTCGATCGCGCGACGGCCGAGCTCGGCGCCGACGTATTTCGCCGCATCGCTCTTGCTCATCTCCTTCACCGCGTCGGCAACTGCCTTCTCGACGGTGGAGCAAGCCGCAAGGGTCACGCCCTTCACGTCGTCGATGATCTGCGCGTAAATGTGATTCGTGCTACGGAATACGGACAGACGGGGACGCTCGGTCGTGCCGCTGATCTTATTCCTGATGCGCTTATGTCTCTTGATCCTCTCGGAATTCTTATCGATCTTGGTTATCATATCAATTCACTCCTTTATTTGCCCGCAGTCTTACCGACCTTCTTCACGATCACTTCATCCTTATAACGGATACCGTAGATGTGATAAGGATCCGGTCTCTTGATATCGCGGAGATTCGCGGCGAACTGTCCGACGAGCTCCTTGTCGATGCCGCTGACGGTGAGTTCGAGGCCGTTTTCCGCCTTTGCCTTGATGCCTTGCGGGATCTCGACGGGAACGGGATGAGAGAAGCCAACGTTGAAGACGACTTTCGTGCCTTCGACCGAGACTTTATAACCGACGCCGTTCACGACCAAGGTCTTCTCGAAGCCTTTGGTCACGCCGAGCACCATATTATGGATAAGGACGCGCGTGAGACCGTGAAGCGCCTTATTCTCTTTGGCGTCATTCGGACGGCTCACGACGATGTGATTTCCTTCGATCTCGACCTTCATATCGGGATGAAGGGTGCGAGTGAGGGTGCCGAGCGCGCCTTTCACGGTGATGACGTTGCCCGCGAGGGTGACGGTCACGCCGGCGGGGATTTCAATGGGAAGTCTACCGATTCTTGACATCTTTCTACCTCCCTTACCAGACGTACGCCATGACTTCGCCGCCGACATTCGCGATGCGAGCCTTCTTATCCGTCATAATACCCTTCGAAGTGGAGATGATCGCGATGCCGAGACCATTCAAAACCTTGGGAAGATCTTCGCAATTCGCGTACACTCTGAGGCCCGGCTTGCTGACGCGCTTCAAACCATTGATAACGCTCCTGCCCGCGCCATACTTCAAAGTAATGTTCATATAACTGTTCACGCCGTCTTCGACTTTCTCGACGGCCTCAATGTAGCCCTCTTCCAAAAGGATCTCCGCGATCGCGGTCTTCACTTTCGAAGTGGGGATCTTGACGTCGGAATGCTTCGCGGTAAGGGCGTTCCTTATCCTCGTGAGCATATCCGCAATAGGATCGGTCACTACCATATCTATATCCTCCTTAATTACCAACTTGACTTCTTGACGCCGGGGATCTGCCCTTTGTAAGCGAGCTCTCTGAAACAAACCCTGCAAATGCCGTACTTTTTCAAGACGGAGTGGGGTCTTCCGCAAATGCTGCACCTCGTGTACGCACGAGTGGAGAACTTCGGGGTCAATTTCTGCTTGTTTTTAAGCGCTGTTCTAGCCATCTTATTTACCTCCGTTAGTTACGAGCAAAAGGCATGCCGAGCATCGCCAAGAGCTCCTTTGCCTCCTCGTCCGTCTTTGCCGTGGTGACCACGCAGATATCGAGACCTCTCGTCTTCTCCACTTGATCATAGGAGATCTCCGGGAAGATGAGCTGCTCTCTCAGACCCATCGCATAGTTTCCTCTTCCGTCGAAGGACTTCGTGGACACGCCCTTGAAGTCTCTCACGCGGGGGAGCACGATGCTGATGAGCTTGTCGAGGAAGTCATACATCTTGCCGGCGCGGAGGGTGACCTTAACGCCGATATTCTGACCTTCTCTGACTTTGAAGTTCGCAACGCTCTTCTTCGCCTTGGTGACAACGGGCTTCTGTCCGCTGATCAGTCTCATCTCTTCAACGGCGATCTGAAAGCTCTTGCTATTATCCTTATCGTCGCCGAGACCCATATTAAGGACGATCTTCTCGAGCTTGGGCACTTCGTTCACGTTCGTATAGTTGAACTTGCTCATAAGAGCGGGAACCACAGTCTCGACGTAATAATCCTTCAATCTGTATACTCTTTTGGTATCAGCTGCGGTCGCAGCTGCATTCTTCTTCTCTGCCACTTTACTTTACCTCCGTTTCCGTTGCGTCCGCTGCGGGAGCCGCCGCTTTCTTCGTCGCGGTCTTTCTCGTGGCCTTCTTCGCCTTGGGAGCTTCCTCGGTCACGGGCGCCTCGACGACAGCTTCCTCGGTCTGAGGAAGCGCTTCTTCCTCCGTGGATTTCTTCACGGACTTTCTCGTCTTCTTCGCGGTAGCCTTCTTCGGAGCCGCCTTCACGTCGATCACGGCGCCGCATTTCTTGCAGGTTCTGACGTTCTTGCCGTCCGCCTTGGCATGCGCAACCCTCGTGGGCTGTCCGCAGACGGGGCAAACGAGCATGACGTTCGAGACGTCGATAGGAGCGGGCTGCTCCACCTTGCCGCCCGGCTGATTCGCGCTGCGCGCTTTCACGTGCTTGGTCACCATGTTGACCCCTTCGAGCACGACTCTGTGCTTGTCGGGATAGGTCTTGATGACGGAGGCTTTCTTGCCCTTCTCCTCGCCGGAGATCACGACTACATTGTCGCCTTTCTTAATTTCCATAATGTCGTCCTCCTTACAGCACTTCGGGAGCAAGAGAGATGATCTTCATATAATCTTTATCTCTCAATTCCCTCGCGATGGGCCCAAAGATACGGGTGCCGCGGGGCTGCTTCTGGTTGTCGATAATGACGGCCGCATTCTCGTCGAAACGAAGGTGGGAGCCGTCCTTTCTGCCGATGCCGCGCACCGAACGAACGATGACCGCTTTCACAACGTCTCCCTTCTTCACGGTGCCGCCGGGGGTCGCCGTCTTGACGGAAGCCACGATCACGTCGCCGATATTTCCGAACTTGCGGAAAGAGCCGCCAAGCACCTTGATACACATGATTTCTTTGGCGCCGGTGTTATCCGCGACGACCAATCTGCTTTGTGGTTGTATCATAGTTCTCGCCTCCTTACTTCGCTCTGCTGATGATCTCGACGAGTCTCCAACGCTTCTCTTTGCTCAGAGGACGGGTCTCGACGATCTCAACGGTATCGCCGATATGCGCTGCATTCTCTTCGTCATGCACCTTGTACTTATTGGTGATACGTACGGTCTTCTTATAGAGAGGGTGCTTATACTTCACTTCGACGGCGACGACGATGGTCTTCTCCATCTTGTCGCTGACGACGATGCCGACCCTGCTCTTTCTCAAATTTCTTTCAATTGCGTTTTCCATTTACTTTCCTCCCTACTTCGCCGAAGCTTCATCCAGGAGTTTCAACTCTCTTTGACGAAGTATGGTATTCACTCTTGCGATATCGCGCTTGCAATTCTTCAACGCACTGTTATTGGTGAGCTGCCCTGCGGCGTGCTGAAAACGGAGGTTGAAAAGCTGCGACTTCAACTTCGCAAGCTCTTTGTCGAGCTCGCTCGTGCTCATTTCATTATACTTCTTGGCTTTCATTATTCTTCACCGCCTTCCGTTGCTACGGGTGTCTCCTTCACAACGATTTTAGACTTCACGGGTAATTTGTGCGAGGCAAGCCTCAACGCTTCCTTCGCGATGGTGAGGTCGATGCCTGCCATCTCGAACATAACTCTGCCGGGTTTGACCACGGCTACCCAATATTCCGGGGATCCCTTACCGCTACCCATGCGAGTCTCGGCAGGCTTCTTCGTGACGGGCTTGTGGGGGAAGATGTCGATCCACACTTGTCCGCCTCTCTTGGTGAAACGCGTCATTGCGACACGAGCGGCTTCGATTTGATTCGAAGTGACCCATCCGCATTCTTCCGCCACCAAAGCGATCTCGCCGTAAGCGATCTTGTTGCCTTTATTTGCTTTTCCTTTCATGCGGCCGCGAGAAACCTTTCTACGCTTGACCCTTTTCGGCATTAACATTACGCTTCACCTCCTTCCGTTTGGGCGGGTTGCGCTTTCTTCACAAGCACTTCGCCCTTGTAGATCCACACTTTCACACCGATACGTCCGTACGTGGTGTGCGCCTCTGCGAAACCGTAATCGATATCGGCGCGCAAGGTTTGGAGGGGGATGGATCCCTCATGATATTGCTCGGTACGCGCGATCTCCGCGCCGTCCAATCTGCCGGAAACCATGGTCTTGATACCCTTCACACCGGCTTTATTCGCTCTGGACATCGCAAGCTTCATCGCTCTGCGGAAGCTCACTCTCTTTTCGAGCTGATTCGCGATGTCTTCCGCCACGAGCTGCGCGTCCGCGTCCGCCACTTTCACAGGGATGAACTCGATGAGCACCGCGCCGTAATTGTGTCCGTTCTTCTTCGCGATCTTGACCACAGCGGCACGGATTTTCTCGGTGCCGACGCCCTTCGCTCCGATGAGGAGACCCGGACGAGCGGTGAAGACTTTCACTTTAAGGTACTTGTCGCATCTCTCGATGTCGACGCGCGAAATGCGGGGTCTGTCGTCCAATTTCTTGGGGAACTTCTCGCCTTCCTGCGCCACAGGCTCTTCGGACGTCGCTTTAAGCTCGGGCTTATAAACGTCTTTGATGAAGTGTCTGATCTGGTTGTCCTCCAAAAGGTAGCTGCCGAAATCCTTCTTGCCGGCGAACCATTGGGCTTCCCAATCTTTGATAATTCCTATTCTGAGTCCGTTAGGATTTACTTTCTGTCCCATCGTCTACCTCCTACTTATTCGAGCTGTCGAGTATCACGGTGATGTGGCTCGTACGTTTCAAGATGCGATATGCGCGACCTTTTGCGCGGGGCATGATCCTCTTGAGCGTCGGGCCCTGATCCGCGAAGGCTTCCGCCACGAACAGGTCGCTCTTGCTGATATTGTCTCTGTGCTCTGCATTCGCCGCAGCGGAATCAAGCACCTTCAACACCACGGGCGCGGCGGACTTATTCGTGTTTTTCAGAATAGCCGCGGCGTCGGTATAGCTCTTGCCGCGAATGATGTCGAGGACGATACGGACTTTGAAGGGAGATATCCTGATGTACTTCGCGGTCGCCATGGGGCGCTTATCCGCGTTTTCCTTGCGAGCTTTGCTCTTCTCTCTAATGCGCTTAGCCATAAGTCCTCCTATTTCGAAGCAGCGCTCTTGCTGCCGGGGTGTCCCTTAAACGTTCTGGTGGGGACAAACTCGCCGAGCTTGCATCCTACCATATCTTCCGTGATATACACGGGTACGTGCTTTCTGCCGTCATGAACGGCGATCGTATGTCCGATCATGTCCGGGAAGATCGTGCTCGCTCTCGACCAAGTCTTGATCGCCTTCTTCTCGTTCGCGTCGTTCATGGCTTGTATTCTTTTCAATAACCTTTCTTCTACGTAAGGTCCTTTCTTAACAGATCTGCTCATTGCTCCCTCCCTTAGTTCACGCGCTTAATGATGAACTTGTTCGATGCGTTCTTCTTCTTGCGGGTCTTGTAACCGAGCGCCGGCTTACCCCAAGGAGTAACAGGACTCGCCATACCGACCGGGCTCTTACCTTCACCACCACCGTGCGGGTGATCGCAGGGGTTCATGACCACACCACGGACGGTCGGGCGGGTGCCCATATGTCTCTTTCTGCCCGCTTTACCGAGGGAGACGATCTCGTTGTCTTTATTCCCGAGCTCGCCGATCGTCGCACGGCAATTGAGGGGGACGTATCTCATCTCGCCGCTGGGCATCTTGATGATCGCGCCTTTATTCTCTTTCGCCATGAGCTGCGCGCTGATGCCCGCCGAACGAGCGATCACGCCGCCGCGGCCCACGTGCATCTCGATGTTATGGATGAAGGTACCGACGGGGATGGAGGACAAGGGCAAGCAGTTGCCGAGCTTGATATCCACTTCCGCGCCGCTCACCACGACGTCGCCCACTTTGAGGCCGTCCGGCGCGAGGATGTATCTCTTCTCGCCGTCTTCGTATTGCAAGAGCGCGATATTCACCGTGCGATTCGGATCGTACTGAATGCCGACCACCTTCGCGGGCACGTTATCCTTATTTCTCTTGAAATCGATGATTCTGTATTTTTGCCTATTGCCACCGCCGATGTGTCTGACCGTGATCTTACCCGTCGCGTTTCTGCCGCCGCTCTTCTTCTTGAGCTCAAGCAGGGACTTCTCGGGGGCTTGCACGCCTTGGAGCTCTTCGAACGTCGAAACGCTCATTCCACGGCGACCCGCAGTAGTGGGATTATATCTCTTAATAGCCATCTTTCCGCCCTCCTATTACGTCAAACTGTCGAAGAACTCGATGCTCTTGCTGCTCTCGGTGAGCTGGACGATCGCTTTCTTATAGTCGGGCCTCTTGCCGGACGTCGCGCCGCGTCTCTTCACCTTGCCTTGCACGTTTACGGTATTGACTTTCGCCACCTCCACGCCGAACACTTCTTCAACCGCTCTCTTGATATCCACCTTCGTCGCGTTCTTTGCCACTTTGAAGGTATATCTCTTCATTTGGATGCCGCTGAAGCTCTTCTCGGACAGTATAGGTTTAATTATAATATCAAAACTATTCATACCTTTACCTCCTACGCCTCTACGTACTTCTTCTCGATCGCGAGCACGGCTTCTTTCGTGAAGAGGCACTTTGCATTCGCCACAACGTCGAGAACATTGATGAGATCCGCATGAATGGTGGTCACGCCCGGGAGATTACGCGCTGCGATAACAGCGTTCTCGTCATGATCTCCGAGCACCACCAAGATGCTCTTCTCCATATCGAAATTACCGAGGACAGCCGCCATCTTCTTGGTCTTCGCTTCTTCCAAGGCGAGGGAATCCACCACAATGGCTTCCGCATTCGCGAACTTATAGGAAAGAGCGCTCTTCAAGGCCTCTCTCTTCATGGTCTTATTGACCTTCTGAGAGAAGTCGCGGGGCTTCGGCGCGAACACCACGCCGCCTTTGATCCACTGCGGAGCGCGGGTGCTGCCCTGTCTTGCATTACCGGTGCCCTTCTGTCTCCAAGGCTTCCTGCCGCCGCCCTTCACTTCCGTGCGGGTGAGCGTGCTCTTCGTGCCTTGGCGCATATTATTCATCTGTGCGACGACGCACTGATGGATGATCGCTTCGTTATAGTCTTGTGCAAAGACCGCATCAGAGAGCTCAATGCTGTCTATTTCCTTTGCTTCTTTGTTATAAATCTTCACCAACATAGTCTTTCTCTCCTTATGCCTTCACGGAATCTCTGAGGATCAGAAGACCGCCCTTCGGACCGGGCACGCCGCCCTTCACGAGGATGAGATTCTTCTCGGCATCCACTTTCACCACTTCGAGATTCTGCACGGTGACGTTCTCGTGACCGTACTGACCTGCCATGTGCTTATTCTTAAACACTCTGCTCGGGTCGGAGTTTGCCGCCATGGAACCCACCGAACGATGGATCGGACCGGTACCGTGGGACATGGAGCCGACGCGCTGCGCGTTCCATCTCTTGATAACGCCCGAGAAACCATGACCTTTGGAAACGCCGCTGACGTCCACTTTGTCACCCTCTGCGAACTGCGCCACGGTCAGCACCGTCTTGCCGACTTCCGCGCCATTGATATCGAGCTTGAGCTCTTTCAGGTAACGGGAAGCGGGGACTTGCGCCTTCGCGAACACGCCCGCCTGCGGCTTATTCAGCTTCTTCGTGGTCTCGCAGAACGCGACCTGAAGGGCCTCATAGCCGTCTTTTTCCATTGTCTTGATATGCACGACGGGACATGGGCCTGCTTCGATCACCGTCACGGGGATCACTTGCCCATCCTGTGCAAATACTTGGCTCATACCAAGTTTCTTTCCGACGATTGCTTTATTCATAGATAAAGTTCACCTCCAAAAAATATACGAAATTAAAGCTTGATCTTTATATCCACACCGGCGGGCACGTCCACGCTCATGAGGCACTGAACGACCTTTGCGGAAGGATTATAAATATCTATAAGACGCTTGTGCGTCCTCATCTCAAACTGCTCGCGCGAATCCTTATATTTATGCGTAGCGCGAAGGATCGTCACGATCTCACGCTCGGTGGGAAGGGGGATCGGCCCCGAGATCTTCGCGCCGTTCTTCGTGATAACGTCCACGATCTTGGTGGCGACGCTGTCCACGAGCTCATGATCATACGATTTAAGTTTGATTCTGATAGTTTGTCCTGCCATTTTTTTACTTCCTCCTGTTATTCCTAACTCAATTTACTCCGCGCTGCCGTGTGTTTCATGCTCCCTCTAAATATAAGGCAGGATTCTCCTGCCGCCATTTACGAGTTAGCGCCCGCTTTTGTCGGGCTGGTCCGCACGAATTATCCCCGGATTGGGTAACTTCGCGCATCATCCGTTAAAGAGCATACCGTAGGCAATGCTTGTTTATTATATAAAATAGGCAAAATCTTGTCAAATTCAATATTATTAAGTTTTGTTAATTTTGATTAAGAATGGTTAATTTAAGCACTTTTTCGCATTTCGCTACTATATATAGTGCTCTCCCTCCCGAAAATGACACTATGAGGAAAGCCCTTCTTGGCGTCGAAAAGCGCGCCTATATAAAAAGCGGATCGCTTTTCCGCGGTCCGCTTTTTGCGCAAAATTATTTTGTGCCGAAAAGAATTCGTCTTATAAAGTGACCGCCAGATAGAAAATGCTGAGCGCGATGAGGAACTGCGCCGCGTAGTAGAGGACGTGATTCACGATGATCATAAATCTCGCCTCGTTCCCGTCGAAATAGATCATCGAAAGCACAAGGTCGGAGAGGAGGAAGAGCCCCGCGCCGATGATGAGCAAGACCACGGTCAGAGAGAAGCCCGCAAGGATCCCCGCCGCGACCGTCGCGGAGAGGAAAAGCGTCAGCAAGAAAGCATAAAACACGCTCGGGAGGAAGAACTTCCCGAAGGACATCTTCATGACGAAGATGCTCACGCAGAAGATCAGCGCCGTCACGACCGCCGCAATGAGGAGCGTCCAAGGGGAAAAACCGAAATAAAGCGCCACCGCGAAGATATAAAAGAGATGTCCCGCGCCGAAAGCCGCCATGCCGAAATAAGTATAAAGATCGCTGTGGCGGAGGTTGCTGTCATGATAGGTGATTTTGAGATCCAGCGTGAGGTCGCCGATGAGCCCACAGACGAGCCCCATCACGATAAGCCCCATAAAGAGAAGTTTATCCGCATTCAAGGTCCCCGTCAAGGTGTAATTCCCGAGGATGGCGGCGACCGCCGTTCCCACGAAAAGCAGGCTCGTGATCGTCTTCAACGCAGCGGGAAGGATGCCACCTTCCTTCGTGCGAAAGATCAGGAAAATCGTCAAAAATATCAAACCTATCACAAGTAAAACATACGTTGCCATTTCTTTTCCTCCGATACGAGATGCGCCGAGATCAACCGAGCTTGACGGTGATCGCGGGACGGACGCCGATGAATTTCGACTCGACGCTGACAGAACCGACCGCGCCGGGACCCGTCACAACGGACGCGCGATCCGCGAAGTCAGCCGAGGAGCGGAGCCACCACGCCGTGAAGTCATATTCGTCCTTCGTGGTGGGATCCTTCTCGTTGATTTGATTCAAGCAGCTGTAAGCCCCCATCACCTTGGAATAATCGGTGGTCTTGCCCACCCTGCCGAGATCCTCTTTATTGCTCTTCTTGGACCAGCCGTACGCCTCGTTCGTGAGGTCCGCATACGAGAGCAGATACACGTTATCCTCGCACGTCGCGCCGTTCGAGAAAGCCTTCTTCTTGTACTTTTTATTGATCGTTGCTTTGCTGTAATCGACGGTGGTCGTCTGTATGAAGCCCGCTTCGCCGGACTTGAAAGCCGTCTTATAAAACTCGCCGTTCAGGAAAGCGCGGATGTCGCTGTCCGCCCAATTTCCGCCGTAAATATTCTGTCCCTGATAAGAAAGCGTGGTGCTATCCGTCTTGAAAGCGCACGCCGTCAGCACGGACTCGGAAAGGAGAAGCACTTCGGAATTCGGATCATTGGGATCCCCTTTCAGCACTCTCCACTTGATGGGCTCAACGATGAAGAAATACTCCTCCCCTTCGTCGATCATCGCGCCGTCCTCGAAATAAAGCGGGTAATATGCGCCGTTCTTCTTGCCCTTATCGTCATAAGGCTTGGAATAAAGATCCGCCGTGGCTTTTACATAGATGGAATTTTTATACGTATAATATCCCGTCACTTCGTCGGGCTCCAATCCGTCTTCGATCGCCGCTTTGAGCTCGGCAAGGATCTTGCGGTCGGAGAGCCGCTTGGAGGGATAATGTCCGAGCTCCACATACTTTCCGTCTTCCGAAACGGTGTGATACACCGCGGTGTCGAGATCCTTCCATTTCGCAACGAGCGTGACGCTCTTTCCTTCGACGTCCGTGTCCGGAACGTTGGGTTTGAGGGAAGTATTCACTTCCGTGACGACCTGTCCGTCCATCTCCCAATGATCGAAGGTGTACCAGCCGCCCGTGAGCTTGCCGTCCTTTTGCTCATAGCAAACGGGAGCTTCGAGGGTAACGGGCGTTCTGCTCGTATAGGTGGTGGGGTTATTCGGGTTCGCCGCATTCGCCGCGCGGACGTCCTCATCCAAAATGTACGTGATATTATAAGAAAGCGCCCAATCCGCATAAAGCGTGACGTCCTTCGCCTCGGAGGGCTCCACGAAATCCTGCGCTTTCTCCAACTTGACCGTGCCGTCCTCTTGCTCCACGTCGGAAAGCCAGCCGAGGAAAGTATAGCCCGTCTTCGTCGGCTCGGAGAGGAAGATGGTCTGATCCGTCACCACGTAAGGGATGTGCTGCACGTCATTGATATCCTTGTCGATCACGAGCGTGGCTTCATAGTTTTCCTGCTCCCAGATCGCCGTAAGGGTGATGCTTTTTTCGGGCACGACGAGGGTGTATTCCGCCTCCGTGCTCGCTTGGGTCTTGTTCTTATCGCCATTCGTCCAAGCGACGAACTTATAGCCCGCATTCGGCGTGGCTTTCACCGTGACGGTATCGCCTCTATGATATCTGCCGCCGCCCGACACCGTGCCCGCTTCGATCGCCGTCTTTTCGTCCAACTTAAACGCTTCGCTCTTCACGGCCACTTTGCTGCTGCCCATGATGGAAGACGCGATGGTGAGCCCGATCGCAACGGCGATCACGATCCCGATCGAGATGAAAATCGGCTTCTTTTTTTTGACAAAGGCAAGGATCTTCTTGAACGAAAAATCTTTCATATTTCCTCCAAAAGCATAAAACCATAGCGCGCTCACGCGGCATAATAGAAGTATCTTAGAGTATCAATATAACACAAAAAAGATATTTCTGTCAATAACAATAATAGATGACAAGAATACGTGTTAATGCCTACGGCATATGATAACTCCCTACGACCGTATAATGATTTCCTGCGTTCAAACAAAACAAGCGGCAGCGGAGACGCGTCATTGAAGGACCGAATATCAATAAGATATTTTGGAGTGTAGGCGCGGAGAGTCATTCAGAGACCGATAATCCAAAAAAGGAGGGCGTATACTTGGCGCATGTCACTGCCCTTTGATGAAACAATCTGCGAAGCATATATGCCGCTATACGTTGCCGCTTTCTTTTATGATGGCAAGGGCTACTTTCACCCCGTCCACGGCGGCGCTCATGATCCCGCCCGCATAGCCGCAGCCCTCCCCGCAGGGATAGACCTCGGGGTGCGATATGCTCCGCATATCTTTCCCGCGCAAAACGCGAACGGGAGAAGAAGAGCGCGTTTCCACGCCCGTGAGAAGAGCGTCCTCTTTCGCAAAGCCCCTTATCTTCTTTTCAAAAGCGGTGACGCCGAGTTTCAAGGCTTCCGTCACGCGAGACGAAAGGATCGCGCCGAGATCTGCGGGGGTGACCCCGGGAAGATACGTGGGTTCCACCTCTCCCGAGAGAGAACCTTTTCTTCCGCGGAGGAAATCTCCCACGCGCTGACAGGGCGCGCGATACGCGCCTCCGCCCGCTGTATAAGCCGCCTTTTCAAGGGACTTTTGATACGCCACGCCCGCCAAAACGCCTTCGCCGTAATCCTTTTCGTCCACGCCCACGAGGAGCGCGGCATTCGCATTCTTTCCGTCGCGAGCGTGATAACTCATTCCGTTCGTGACGACGCCGCCCTCCTCGCTCGAAGCGCAGACGACGTACCCGCCGGGACACATGCAGAAACTATACACGCCGCCCGCCTTGGTGTGCTCCACGAGCTTATAATCCGCCGCGGGAAGGCGGGGATCGGAGCGCACGCCGTACATCGCGAAATCAATTTCCTCTTGCAGGTGTTCGATGCGGACGCCTACGGCGAAAGGCTTGCTCTCCATCAAAAAACCGCGGGAAAGCAGCATTTGATAAGTGTCGCGCGCGCTGTGTCCGACGGCGAGCACCAAACGATCGGTCTCATAGGTCTCTTTCGCCTTCACGCGGAGCGCGCCGCCCTTCTCCTCGATGTCCGTCACTTCGGAGGAAAAGATCACTTCCCCGCCGAGCGAGAGGATCCTCTCCCGAAGCGCGCGCACTACGCCGCGCAGTCTGTCCGTGCCGATATGCGGCTTATTCACGTAAGCGATCTCCTCGGGCGCGCCGCATTCCACGAAGGTGGAAAGGACGAAAGAGACGAACTCTTTATCCTTGATGCCGCTATTCAATTTCCCGTCCGAGAAAGCGCCCGCCCCGCCTTCGCCGAAGGCGGCGTTCGCTTGGAACGAGAGCACCCCCTTCTCCCAAAGCGCAGAGACCCCTTTTGCCCGCTCTTCGATGGGCAGACCGCGTTCGAGCACGATGGGGCGGAGACCCGCCTTCGCCATCACGTATGCGGCGAAGATCCCCGCGGGGCCGAATCCCACCACAATGGGGCGGAAAGCCCGCTCGCCGACTTCGGGGATCTCCAAGCCCTTCTTTTCGAGGAGCGCTTCGTCGATTTCGACAGAATACACCTTGCGAATATCTCCTTTTCTCCTTGCGTCAAGGGACTCGCGCAGTATACGAAAAGTGCGCACCTTCGAGAATTCGAGGTGCGCTTTCTTCGCCGCGATACGCTTGACATCTTCCCTTGTGCTGCCGAGGGGAAGGACGATATCGTGCAGTTCCATAGTGAATTACCCGAGGATCTTGCGGACGGCGGCATAGACATTTTCCGCCGCATCTTCCAGCCCGCCGTCATTATCCACGATCGCCACTTTTTCATCGGGAAGAAGAGAAAAGGCTTTCATATAGTTCTCTCTCACTTTCGCGAGGAGCTCGATCTTTTCATAACGCTCCTTCTGCCCTCTCGCCCGAATGCGGTCGTCGAAACGCTCGGGAGCGAGATCGAGGAAGACAGTGAGATCGGGCTTCAAAAGCTCGCGCGCAAGGGAATTGATGGCGATCACCCATTCCATCGGCGCATACATGCTGTTATACGCAAAGGAGGAGAAATAATAACGATCCGAGATCACGACCTCTCCGTGTTCGAGATGGGAAATGATGCCGCTCGAAGGATTCTTGATATGATCGAGACGATCCGTCATAAAGAGCCCCGCGATTGCCTCCTCGGGAAGATCGATCTCTCCCGTCAGACAGCGGCGCAAGAGCCTCCCCGCCTCGCCCTCCGTGGGTTCCAAGGTCAGGAAAACACGTTTACCCTCTTTTTCAAGCCGCTCTTTCAAGAGACGAGCGTGCGTGCTCTTTCCGCTGCCGTCGATCCCCTCGAAAACAATAAATTTGCCTCTTTCCATCAGTCGTCGAACCTACCTTCTTTGATCTCGATGAGAAGCGCGCCGAGCTCACGAGCGGCTTTCTCGCTCTCTTTGCCCGCTTTCGCCACCATACAGCTTGCGACCTTTCCCCTTGCTTCGCTCTTGATATAAGACGCACTCTTGCATTGCACGAACGGGGTGTCTTGATGGGCATAAATGAAGAAATAAAAAGTCTTCTTGACGACATGCAGCCAGATCGGCAAGGCGATAAGCGCGCCGATGCCGCCGCCCACGTAACAGAGGATGACCGCCCAGGTCTTCCGCGCCTCGCCCGTGATATTCGGGATGGCGAAAGGGAGCTTATTCAGATGCGGGAGCAAGACCGCGGCAACCGCGATCGCCGTGAAAAGCAACGCAAAGAAACATCTCAAAAAATAAAAATGGGTGTATCTGCTGAATTTGATCCCCGAGATCTGCTCGACCGCCACCTCGGAACGCTCTCCCGCATTCACGAGAAGCCTCTTATTCGTCAAACAAACCGTGCCGTCTCCGCTGTCCGAAGCAAGGCAATTATACGTGCGGATGACCTTTTCGCCGCGCGCGATGATGAAGCCGGGGATCACATCGTTCGCGCAAAACAAAGGATCGTGATCCATCTTGTACTTTCTGCGGAGTTTGTGCTCCTGCCAGGTATAATCCGTTCTCTTCTCCTCGGGCTTTTTCTCGGGCTCCGCCTTCTTCTCCGCAGGCGCTTCCGCACTCACCGCAACGGGCAGAACAACGGGAGCTTCCGCCTCTTCCGCCGCAGCGGGCAAGATCTCTTCGGCGGCGTCCGCAGAGTCCTCGATGAAATCCTCTTCCTTCAAAGCGCTCTCTTCCGTGACAGGCTCTTCAAAAACAGGCTCCGCGATGACGTCTTCCTCGGGCTCTTCCGCCGCAAGGGACGCCTCTCCCGCCTGCATTTCTTCCTCTTCCTCGGCGGGCTCGTCCGATTCTTCGGATTTTTCCTCTTCCGCCTGAGCTACGGGAGCCTCTTCCGCGATCTCTTCATAAGAAGGCTCGATCGCCTCCTCTTGCGCGTCCTCTTCTTCGACGGGAGCTTCCGCGGCGATCTCTTCTTCCGCGGGGGTTTCCGCGGGAAGGGCTTCCGCCTCTTCGGCGGGGGTCTCTTCAAAGGTCTCTTCGGGGGCGTCTTCCTTAGGTTCCTCGTCGGGCTCTTCTTCGGGAGCTTCTTCCGCCTCCTCCTCTTGCGCCTCGGCGGTCATGGTCACAGCCGCTTCCGCGGGCACGTATGAGATGTCCGCTGCCTCCGCGTCCGCATAGTCCTCATCCGAAGCATCGGGGGCAACCGTCTCCTCCGAAATCGGCTCAATGGAAGCCTCTTCTTCCGACGTTTCCACCGTGGGGAGTGTCTCTTCCTTCCTTTCTTCGGACGTTTCTTCCGTCGGCTTTTCCGCGAAATCTTCTCTCATTACATCATTCTCTTCCATAATGACCTCACATAGGGTAAAAACTCCCACATATTTTACATTATAGCATATTTTACTTCATTTGCAAGAGATTCCTTCCACGCCCGTGTAGGAAAATATTGACTTTCCTTGGCGGTTATGCCTATAATTTAGATATTACAATGCATTTCCGGAGGGTATTATGAGGATAACGGACGTTCTTCGTAAAGGGAAAGGAACACTTTCTTTCGAGATCTTTCCGCCGAAAGGGGATTTCGACGCGAACGCCGTGCGCACGTTGCTCGGTGAGCTCGCGCCCCTCGCTCCTTCTTATCTCAGCGTGACGTACAGCGCGGGCGGCTCGAAAAACAGTGCCCTCACCGCGGAGATCGCCGAGATGACCGAGAAGGAATTCTCCCTTCCCTCCGTCTCACATATCACCGTCATCAATAACACCCCCGAAGAGGTCTCCGCCACCATAGAATCTTTCGCGGAAAAGGGGATCGAGAACGTCCTCGCCCTTCGCGGCGACAAGATCGAAGGCCATGACCTCCGTTATTTCGCCCACGCGACGGACATCATCCCCTCCCTCGTGGAGCGCGGCTTCACCGTGGGCGCGAGCTGTTATCCCGAAGGGCACGCCACCTGCACGTCCCTCGACGACGATATCCGCTTTATGAAGATGAAGCAAGATATGGGCGTAAGCTATTTCGTCTCCCAGCTCTGCTTTGAAAATCGTTATTTCTTCGATTTCTTCTCCCGCATCAAGAAAGCGGGGGTGGATTCCCTCCTCTCGGCGGGCATTATGCCCATCATGAGCAAAACGCAGGTGAACCGCATGATCTATATGTGCGCAGTCTCCCTCCCCGGCGCGATCATCCGCATCCTGAATCGCTATGACGAGGACAAAGAAGGTCTCCTCCAAGCGGGTCTGGATTATGCGGCGACGCAGATCGCGGAGCTCTACGACAGCGGCGTGGACGACATCCATTTTTACACGATGAACCGCCCCGACGCGGCGAAAGGACTCGTGGAGAGGCTTCGCGCGAAAGGATATCTGAAATAATGGACGAGACCCGTCTTTTGAAAGACGCGCTTCGTCTTCTCGGCGCGAAGAAGGAGGACGCGGACGCCACCCTTCTGCTCGAAAGAGTGTATCGCACGTACGCTTCGGTTTTCCGCCCGAGAGCGGTCTATTCCCTTCTGAAAATAAAAGAACATTCCCCCGAAGTGAAACTGGAAGGTTATGCTTTCCCCTTGGTGGGCGAAAGCATTCGCCGCCATCTCGAAAAGGCGGAATACGCCCTTCTCTCCGCCTTCACCCTCGGCATCGCCGTGGATCAGAAGATCAAAGAACTCTCCCTATCTCGTCCTTCGGACGCCGTCGCCTTGAACGCCATCGCCTCCGTCTATGCGGAGCGCATCGCGGACGAGATGCTCGCCGAAGAGAGCGGAAAGCTGGATGAAAAAGGATATAAGACGACTTTCCGTTTCTGTCCCGGATACGGCGACCTGCCTCTCCTGACGAACGGCGAGATCGCGCTTGCGCTCTCCGCGGAGAAAAAGATCGGGCTCACCGTGACGGAGAAGGGTCTCCTCCTCCCCGGGAAAAGCATGATCGGCGTATGCGGCGCGGAGAGAATAGAGAACGAGGTGCAAGACTGAATGAGAGGTTTCACGATCTTCGACGGCGCGATGGGCACGATGCTCCAAGCGCGCGGGCTCAAAGCGGGCGCTTTCCCCGAGACTTATAATCTCACCCATCCCGACATCGTACGGGACATTCATCGCGCCTATGTGGAAGCGGGCGCGGAGGTCATCACGGCAAATACTTTCGGCGCGAATCCTTTCAAGATGAAAAACGTGGATGTGGAAGCCGTGATCAAGGCGGGCGTGCGCCTCGCCAAGGAATCGGGCGCGGAAAAAGTGGCGCTGGACGTCAGCGCGCACGGCGCCTTGCTCGAACCGAACGGCACCCTCTCTTTCGACGTCGCTTACGAGAATTATAAAAACATCGTCACTTGGGGCGCGGAAGCGGGCGCGGACATCATCCTCATCGAGACGATGAGCGACCTCTTGGAGGCAAAATGCGCTCTCCTCGCGGCGAAAGAGAATACGAGCCTCCCCGTCTATGTCACGATGACTTATATGGAGGACGGCAGGACCTTCCTCGGCACGGATCCCGTGACCGCCACCATCACCCTCTCTTCGCTCGGCGCGGACGCCGTGGGCGTGAATTGTTCCCTCGGCGCGGCGGATATGCTCCCCCTCGTGAAGAAGATCTGCGCCTATGCGCCCTGCCCCGTCATCGTCCAGCCCAATGCGGGCTTACCGAAGGTAAAAGACGGAAAAACCTATTACGAAGACACGCCGGAGCTTTTCTCCGCGGCGATGGAAAAGATCGCGGAGGCGGGAGTCACCGTGCTCGGCGGCTGTTGCGGCACGACGCCGGAGCATATCGCCTTCTTGCGCAAGATGCTGGAAAAGAAAGAGCCCGTTTCGCGCGCCCTTCCTTCTTACACCGCCGCCACTTCCGCCACCAAGACCGTCTTCCTCGGCGAAGGCGTGAAGGTCATCGGCGAGAGGCTGAACCCCACGGGCAAAAAGAAGCTCAAAGCCGCCCTTCTCGAAGGCGACATCGACTATATCCTCAAAGAAGCCATTGACCAAGAGCGCGCGGGCGCGGACATCCTCGACGTGAACGTGGGACTGCCCGAGCTGGACGAAGCGAAGACCCTCGTCGCCGTGATCAAGGAGCTTCAAGGAACAGTCTCTCTTCCTCTCCAATTGGATTCCTCCTCCAAAGAGGCTTTGGAGAGAGCCTGCCGCATTTACGCAGGCAAGCCCATCATCAATTCCGTAAACCTCAAAAAAGAGAGTCTCGATGCCATCGTGCCCATCGCGAAAAAATACGGCGCAACCCTTGTGGGGCTCTGCCTCGGCGACACGATGCCCAAGACGCACGAGGAAAGATACGCCTTCGCGGAGAAGCTCGTCGCGGAGCTTACCGCGCGCGGGATCAAGAAAAGCGACATCATCATCGACTGCCTGGTGCTGACCATCGCCACGGACGAAACGCAGGCGAAAGAGACCGCCCTCGCCGTGGAAAAGGTGACGAAAGAGCTCGGCGTAAAGACCGTGCTCGGCGTCAGCAACGTGAGCTTCGGCATGCCGGACAGACTCAAAATCAACGCCGCCTTCCTCGGGCAATGTATTCAGGCGGGGCTCTCCGCCCCCATTCTGAATCCCCTCGTGGCGGAATACGCCGAAGTGCTGCAAGGAAAGCTCATTTCTCTCGATACATCCGCTTATTTCACTTTTGACAAAGAAGGTGCGGAAGGGATCCGCGGCATGATCTTCTGCGGCGTGGTGGGCGGCATCGAAGAAGCCGTGCGCGAAGCCTTAAAGACGCGCGAACCCTTGGACGTCATCAACGAGGATTTCATTCCCGCCCTCGACGAGATCGGCGTGAAATTCGAGAAAGGAGAGGTCTTCCTCCCCCGCC
>CAMOUZ010000001.1 GCA_946626795.1 uncultured Clostridia bacterium | reverse complement strand
AATCTTTCCGTATCATACTTTTTTCCTTATCGCCATGCCGTCTTGGGATTTACTTTTAACAAAGTGAAATTATACTATCGACGGAAAAAGCCGTCAAGCGAATTCGAGCGGGTGCTCCGAATAGAGGGCTGCGAAAGGACGGCGTAAGCTTTGGGCTTTTTGCCTAAACGCGCGACGAAAACCAAAGACAAAAAAAAGAAGTCGGCGCTTAGTGCTGTTCCATTAGGGATTTTATGAAAAACTGAAATTTAATGGTAATTGCACTTTCAAGCGGTGGGCATTCAAGGATTTGGATTGATTTCCAAGTCCTTTTTGTTTGTGGCGGCACCGGTTTTTAAGAAAAATTAAGTTGACTGTTATTGCAGCCAAGACCTCGAAAAATGCGGAAATCCCGGTGGCTTTTCGATTATTAGCCGCGCGGCCAAAGAGGTTTAGCCGCCCTGACATTGATTTATAGGAATATTATGGTATAATAAATTTATTCTTGCATACTAGAGGTTTCCGTAATTGAAAGGAATCGTACTTATGGCTAAAAGAATAGCGGCGGTTTTAATGTTCGTAATTGCATTGTTGGCATTGTTTGTCGGGTGTGCGAGCAACAAAGAACAGCAAGGCGCAGTTGTACGTGATACGGCAGAGTTTTTTTTCTCGCTCCAAAACAAAGAAACTTTGATCCTTGCGAATGACATAACCTTTGACGAAGACACCGTCGTTCAAATCAACTACGGATTGACAATCAGAGGCAACGGAATGAAAGCGACGATAAAAAACGCACATTTCAAAATCATCAGTCCGAACGTTGCGGGTGAAACGAATGCCGTCACCTTTGAAAACATCATTTTGGACGGCGGCTGTTATGAAGAGCCTGACGGAACGGATAAAACCTTTGAAGAAGTGTTTGACGGTGAACGAGAAGAAAAACGCTGTATCACGGCGGATTGGGGCTATACGAATCTTGTTTTGAAAAACGTTGAAATCAAGGGATATGCGTCGCTTGAAGGCAGCGCGCTCTATTTTGGCAATAAGTTTCGTGACGAAGCGCAGACGCTCTTGATAGAAAACTGCGATTTTCATGACAACGTGGCAAAACACGGCACGGTCAAAGTGTTCAACGACAAATTGACGACAAAAATCGAAAACAGTAATTTTTATCATAACACCGTAGGTGCGGCGGGCGGTTTTGTCATCAGCAACGGAAAAGCCGAAATAAAAAGCTGCAACGTTTCAGACAATGCATTCTATCCGTTTGCCGATCTCGGATCTGAAGACCGTGGCGGCGGCGTTTATATCGGCGGCGTAGACCTCGATATGGCCGATTGCGTTATCACGGGCAATGAAACCAAATACGGCGGCGGGCTTGCGCTCACTTCCGCATTTGCGGGAAACGGTAGTATGCTGATAAAAAACTGTCGTATCGAAAACAACAGAGCGGAAGACGGCGGCGCGGTGTTCATTGACAGCTTGCAGGGACAACCTATAGATTTTGTAGGGTGCGAGTTCTATGGCAACACGGCGATGGATAAAGGAAGTATTCTCTATACACAGCCCTATGCCTATTGGACGAAGAAATATAACGGCGGACAAATCAATCTTCTGTTTTCAAAAGCGGCGAACAATACGGCGCCGGACCAAGGCACGTTCGGCTTTTACGAGACGGACGGACTTCTCGGCTATATCGTTCTGCGCGGCTGTATGGTAATTGGCGACGATGAATACGAAACTTCTCCTTCTGCTTATAATTATATCGCTGCGGCGACCGAAGCGCTCGACAGCGGTGCAATAAACGATCTGAACATCGCAGATGGAGAAAGCGTTTACGCCGTAAAAGGTAGCGACGCGGATATTTACGTCCCTGCAAACGTGTATCGAAGTTGGCACAGCGCATTTGCGGGTGCAACGCAATCCTGCGCCATCGGAGAATACAACGAAATTCCCGCAAAACCGCAAATCAATCTTACGCTTGTGATCGTTCTCGTCGTGATAGGCGCGGCGCTCTCCGCGTCGTTCGTCGTTCTCTTCGTGGTGTTCAGAAAGAAGAGAAAAACAAATGTAAAAGCCCCCGAAGCGCAAGAAACGGGAGCCGAAACGTCGGAAACGGAAGAACAGCACCCCGTTGCGCCTGTTATGACCGAAAAAGAGCGCATCGACACGCTGACCGAGAGAGAATACAAGATCGTCGCCTTGACGCTTTCAGGCAAAACGAGAGAACAAATTGCCGAAGAACTGCATTTTTCAGTTGGAACGATCAAGTTCGATCTGATGAATATTTACAGAAAGCTTGCTTGTTCGTCACGTACCGATCTTATCCTTCGCTACAAAGATTACTTTTGATTTTTGCATAATCCGACAACTACGGGAATGAGGGCATAATCTGTGGCATGGTGTTTTTTTACATTTGATCATATACGTTCCTCTCTGTTTTTGCGGAAATCTTACAATATTTGCTGTGTCATGAATCAAATTGAAAAGTTTAGCCGAGCGGCCATGCGTTTTTGGCCGCTCTAACTATTTCTTTTTCTAAAGAAAAAAACTACAATTAAGACAACTTTTTTAGTAGAAAAGGAGAGATTTTATGACAAACCAAAAGGCAAGAAAAAAGATGGCAAGCGTAGTATCCGTTTTGCTCGGTATAGCGATGATGCTCACAATGATATTTGCGCTCCTGCCCGCCACGACTCTGACCGCGTATGCGGAAAGCGCCGATCATTATGCGCTTCAAAACTTGTTGCGCGGTAGCGGTACGCACGTACTCGAAAAAGACTATTATGTTTCAACCGGTATCGGTGATCCGAACGGTAATTTTGACATAAAAGCCGGCGATAATATCACGCTCGATCTCAACGGACACAAAATCTATTCCACTCGCGATGATTGTTTTTACCTTAAAGTGTATGGCTCGCTGACTGTCATTGACAGCATCGGCGGTGGACAATTCAGATTTAGTCAAATCGATGTTGATGGCGGAACGCTCAATATCGATGTCAGAACGTTTTCAATGTTCGGCACCATAAAGAGATTGATTCAATTCGGCACCATTGCTCTTGGCATAAATGCCAAATTGAACATTTCCGAATATGCCATCGGTTCTATTGAAAGAATCACGGATTATTATATCGGCTTAGAAGATTTCTCTGCCGCAAGCGCCACCGTCAAAATCGAAGGCAATATGAAGATATCGGATTATATCCATTACAAAGGATCGACTGTATTGATGTCCGGTGGTAAAATTGGCACACTTGGCGTTCGAGATTTAAGCGCTACCGGCAAAGGAAGCGATTTCAGTATCAAAACGACAAGCCAACAAGCAACGCTGGGCGACGTTGATTTGCCGAAGGCGCAAACATTCAATTTGTCAAATTACCAACCTAAAAGCATATCGCAGGGCACGGCGTGGTATGGTTCGCTCAACGTTCCTTCCACAACGCCGGCTTCAATCAATTCCGGTATTAGGATCGGTGAAGTTTTGAACAATGACGTGACGGCAGATGATTTCGATCCGACAAAAGGCGTCAGCGTAGAATTGAAGCCCGAAGCAAGTTATGACGTTTGGAATGCGTTCCCGAACAATATTTCCGTATCTTGGTACAGAAGTCTGAACGGCGGTTCGTTTGAAAAAATAGTGACTACGTCCGAATACTATTATAAGGACACGGTTCCGTTCGGGTCAAACTATGCGACGTATTATGCAGTATTTGCTTCTGAAAAAGCAGGGGCAGTTCGTTATTTTGAAAGCGACCGCGTTTCTCAAAACATTACTCCTGCCGCGCCTGCGGATTTGGCAGTTGCATATTCGGGACAGACGGGAAATATCAGCGTATCAATCGGACAAAACCCGAAATTAGAAGCGAAATATTCTACCAAAAACAATAAAAACGGCAATGACATCCGCGCGGAATATCAATGGCAACAACTTGTCGGCAACGAATGGCAGAATATCAATTATGCAACGAAAGCAACGTATTATCCGGGCTCTGCCGAGATAGCCGAAAAAACTTTGCGCGTCGGCGTGCGTTTTGTAAACCGTAATTTGTATTCGGTTTGGGAATATTCCGATGAAATTACATATTCTGTCGTTGATTATAATTCCCCTGTCGCAAAACTCTCGAATCCTACGGAAATAGAAGAAGTGAAAGGCTATGACGTTCAGATCGGCGCGACCGTTGACAACGCAAACTATTTCGATAGCGTGACCTATCAATGGTATTACGTCTGGGCGTATGCGGAAGGCACACCGCTTTACAAGGCGATCGAAAACGGCACGAAAAACGGTTATACCTTCGCTAATGCGGACACGGCTACCCTCACGATCTCCCGTGCAACAACGAATGCCGATCCGCTCATCGTGCGCTGCCAAGTGACGGGCACCAAAAACGGCTACAAGAGAAACGCCAACACCGAGGACGTTTCCGTCAGTTTCATCGACTTGCCGAAGCCTGTCATCACCACGCAACCGCAGGGCGCAAATCTTGCAAAAGCCGACAACACGCACGCGATCGCCGTTTATGCAAGCACAAAGCAAGGCACGCTGACCTATCAATGGCAATCTTCCGAAGACGGCATTACTTGGGCGAATATCGAGGGTGCCAATGCTTTCAACTATCTCGTTGACAGAAGCGTTGCGACCAACGGCACGTATTACCGCTGCGTTGTATCCAACGCGGCAGGCTCCGTCAATTCCGACGCCGCCAAATTCGTCATCAAAGACGGCACGGTGCTTAACGCCGACCTTACGAGCGGTCTTTCGGTATCCTTTGCGGAAGGCAATTCCGACTATATGCTCGACAACGACGAGCACACCCTCGTATGTCACTTGGGCGACGTGTTCCTTATCGGCTTCGAGGCAACCGACGGCAATGCAACCGACTTCGAGAAGTCTATCGGCACCGATTGGAGAAACGAAACGGGGCTTAACGACAACGGTATGGGCAAAAAGTATATCGACACGTCCATGGCAGGCACGTTTGAGTATTACGGCAGATTTTATGCCGAATACGATGACGGCCTCGGCCACGTTCAATCCATAGAGTATAACAGAGAAAACGACGAGAGAATGAGATTTACGATCGTCGTTCTCCCTCGTGAAGACGAGGCGGAAATCGATCCCGTCACAGTTGAACTTGGAAACAGTGAAACGATTGACGTCGCAAGCGCAAATTACGAATATCTCTTCACAAACGGCGACGTTTCTACCACCGCGCAAACCTGGTTTCGCGGCAATCACAAAGCGTCAAGTTATTACCACTTCGTCACGGGTTACCGTCTATACGTCGGCATTCCGAACGAGGACGGCGAAATTGAATATATCTGTTTCGCCCAAACCGACTACTACGGCGACGGAACGGAACCTTACAACAACGCGCAAGACCTGATCTTTGATACGAGCGCGGCAAAACTTGCGGCTCTCGGCATTGAAACGCTTAACGGCGTTTACGACGCGTACGTCGTGATGGATTATCAAATCATCGTCAACGAGAACGTTGACGATCAATTCACCGTCAAACGCGGCGCTTTTGAAGGTCATCACTTCGCGCTTACCGTCGTTGCTCCCTGCACGCACGAACACGTAACGACCACCTACACCTTCGGCAACGACGAAACCTACGGCGCGTATATCATGATCGCCAACAAGTGCGATATCTGCGAAGAAAATCTCCCCGGCGCATATATCTGGGTTTACAGAACGGGCGAAGCGGACGGACTTCCGCTTATTTCCCAAGCCGCAACCTGCACGGAGGACGGTATGAGAGCGCACAAGCACTTTACGCTCGGCGGATACGACAAATATTATGTGGAGGACACGGCAAACCATTGGGTAGAATGCGCCGATCCGTCCACGCTCGTTATCAAGGCAGGTCACAACTATCAAGCAGTTGCGGCAATTGCCGCAACTTGCACCACGGACGGAAATCACGCGCACTTTGAATGCTCCGTTTGCCACAAGAAATTCGTCCAAGATGAAACTGAATACTATGAAGTAGAACCCGAATCGCTCGTTATCGACGCATTCCACAAGCACCTTGAATCAGTCGGCGAAGTTCCCGCCACCTGCTCGGCATACGGCGTTCAAGCATATTACACTTGTTCTCAATGCGGCAAGAGCTTTACGGACGCGCTCGGCGAGCACGAAATCGCAGATCTTAACGCTTGGAAAGCAGGAGACGGCAAGATCGACAAACTTGCGCACAATTGGCAATGGATTGTTGATACAGCCGCAACCAAGACGGCAACCGGTATCAAACACGAAGAATGTTCCGTTTGCCACGAAAGACGCAGTGAAAACACTGTTATTCCTGTTCAGGATTGCGACCACGAACACGTGACACTAACGGCTCAAGTCGATCCGACTTGCACGGCGGCGGGCAAAAAAGCCTACTACCACTGCACGGATTGCAACAAGTATTTTGAGGACGCGAATTGCCAACTTCTCATTGAAAATCTTGACGAATACGGCATTTTGGAGGCGCTCGGTCACGACTGGGACGATTGGCACGTCGTCACACCCGCAACCGAAACGGAGGACGGCGTTGAAGAGCGTGTATGCTCTCGTGACGAAAGCCACAAAGAACAACGCACCATTACCGCAAGCGGATTCAGCTATACAACCGACGAGCAAGGCATAAAAGTGTTTGAGCATTCTTTGGCTCTCGGCACTGCAAACGACTTCGCGGCTCTCTTTGCCGCGGCTAAACAAGCAACCGGCAAAGTAAAAATCAGCGCAGGCGATCTCGTGCTAACGTTTGACGCAAACGCAGTAAACGCTATCGGCGGTAATGCGGCAAATCTTACGGCAAATGTCCTGACTTCCAATTTCGGCATAGACGGTCTTGACGGAATCCGGTCGGTCATCGAACTTTCGCTCGGCAATACGACTTTTGCAAACGGCACCGTATCTGTCAAACTTCCGTTTACGACGGCTGTTCCCGAAGGTAAAGTCGCAAAGGTCTACTACGTTGACGCGCAAGGCAACAAAACGGATATGAACGCAACGTTTGCGGACGGCAAGGTCTCGTTTGAGACGAACCACTTCTCGAAGTTTGCGGTAGTCTTTGAAGAGGCCACGATGCCAACTCCTGTTGATCCCGAAGAGCCTGATGATCCTGTAAATCCGACTCCGAGCGAGCCTGAAATCACTCCGAACACACAAAAGGGCGGTTTAAGCGGTGGAGCCATTGCGGGTATCGTCATCGGCTCTGTGATTCTCTTGGCGTTGATCGCTTGCGCTGTTCTATTCTTGCTCAACAAGAAAGGCATCGTCAAGTTCGGCAAAAAGAACTAACAATCAAGGCGGATAAACCGCAAAACCAGCAAAAACGTTAGGGTGTTGAAATCTTCAGCACCCTAATCTTTACAAAGAGTTTTTTGTGATATACGATCGGCAAGGTGCCACGAAAGAAAAAATTCGCAAAAAACTTTTTCACTTCCCAAAACCGGGAAGTGAAAATTTGAATTTTCAATGATATTGTTATATAATAAAAAAAGCGTTAAGGTGTTTGCTAAAACCGACACCTCAACCTTTACAAACCAATCTGAAAGTGATACACTACAAACCGAATACGGGCGGTAGGTAAAATACCATTGCTTGCCGCTGACGTTCGTTAAGCGATGATACTTGGCAGAAGCCGTATTGACTTAAACCGCGTGAAAACTGTGGCAGTGAGCGGAGAGAACAGTACGAAACCGAGAACCACGAGACTTCGGGCGAACAGATAGACCTTATTTTGTGTTAAGGAAACACATCTGAGGTTTTGTCTGTTCGCCCTTTTTTGTCGTCTGTATTCAGTTTGAAACATATTTCAAGGAGATACAGATGAACGCACGGGATAGTCCTTTATAGCCGTTTTTTGGTCGCTTGCGGAAGTGATTACAAAAGACCTATTCGGGAAAGCAAATTGCAAGCAAAACGAGATGAAGCGAAATAGGTGTAGCCTACTACACCAAACGTTGTTTGGTCGTAGGCTCTGTGAGGCTTTTTGTCCACCGAACAAAGTCGAGATGACTGTTTCTACACACCTATTTCGCGCAACACAAAAACGCTCGACAAGATCATTTAAAGTCTTTACGAAGATAAAGTAGCAGGCAAACTTTCCGAAGAACGCTATATGAAGATGAGCGAAAACTACGAAACGGAACAGCGGTCGTTGACGGACAAAGTGTCTGTGTTAAAAACGGATATGGAAAAGTCCAAGAACAAAACCGAAGAGATCATAAAATTCGTTTCTCTCGTGGACAATTACAGCGACTTTAAGGAATTGACGCCTGAGATCCTGCGAGCGTTCATAGACAAGGTGCTGATCAACGAAAAGCAGAAAGTTGACGGACATTACAAACACACAATAGAAATCATGTACAACTTCGTCGGAGCCGTTGAAATCCCCGACTTCGACTGAAACAAACAAGAGAAAAGGCGTGGCATTACGCCACGCCTGATTCTCAAAGAACAGCCTTACCGAAAATTCCCTAATGGAAGTGCGGTTTTGTCGACCTCTTTTCTTCCTTTGTTTTCAAGGATGGATTATTTCACCCATTCCACTTCTTTCGCGTACTTGTCGATGATGTCTTTCGCAAAATTCGTCTTCGTGATGGTCTTGTCCTTCTTATCGACGATGCCGTCATTCGTAAGGGACTTATAGTCGTAATAGAACGCCGCTTCGTACCAAGTCTCGCTGCTGCTCTCGCCCTTGATGCTGCCGATGATCGTAGCGTCGCCCGCCCATTCCTCTTCGTCCTTGAAGCTGCGGATATAGCCATTGTCCCAGATCTTCACGTTCAAAATATATTTCTTATATTCGAGATTTTTGCTGTCTGCGCTTTGGCGGAGGTATTCGCGCGCCGCCGAGACCGTCGCCTCGTCCGTCACTTCCACCACGACGGTGATGTCGTAATACCCTTCCTTCGCGTCATAGGTGAAAGACTGCACTTCGCGGATGGAGTCCGCGCTTGCGTATTTGAAGTTATTGATCTCTTTGCAGTCCCCGCCCTCGGAGATGAAGGTCGCCGCGGCGAATTCGTCATAGGTGTAGGTCGCCTTGAATTCGTCGAGAAGCCTGTCTTTCTTATCGCGGCTGCCGAGCTTCAAGAAGGGGATATCCGTGGAGAAAGAATCTCCGTCCACCTGCGCGGTCGAGCCCGACAAGGTGACGGCGCGGCAGGTCTTTTTATCCGCGGAGCAATAAGCGCGCTCCTGCTTATCGAGCACTTTCTCGATGACATCCTTCTTGCCCATAGTGACTTCCATGAGCTTCGCGCCTTTCTGATAATAATATTCGCCGTTCGCTTGCACTTTGAAAGCGCGCACGGTCATCGTGCCGCCCGCCGACTTCGCAACGAGCGCGGAGCCGGAGCCCTGCGCGACCATCACGCATTGCGCCGCGTCGATCTTATTCTGATTCGCGAGATTATAAAGCGCGATGAAAGCCTCTTGCTTCTGCGCGTCCGTCGCCGTCGGCGCAAGCGCAAGATCCACTTTCGCTTGAACGTCCACGGGGATGACCGCCGTGACGGACGGCTTTCCGGGGGTCAGCACGAGATTATCCGCCGTGCTGCCGGGACCGCTCGGGATAAAGAACCAAAGCAAGAAGCCGAGAAGCGCCGCCGCAAGCACTGCCGCCACGATGATGATAATGAGCTTTTTCTTGCTGAGCTTCTTTTTCTTCGGGGGTTCGGGCTCGGAGACCGCTTCCTCATAGCTTTCGCGAAGCTCAACGGTGCTCTCCTTCTCTGCGGACTCTGTCGTGAATGCCTCTTCGATCTTCTCCGCAGTCTGCTCTTCGGAGACTTCCGCCGTCCCCTCAAAAGTTTCTTTTTCTTCCATATTTCCTCCTATTCGATCAAGGTGTCAGATCGTGATCTGACCGATCTTTTCCACTGTCGTATAATTCTCCACCTTCACAAAAGCCTGCCAAGCATAGGTCTTGCCGTGCTCGAAGCCGCTCGTCACGGGCGTATCAAGGCTGCTTTCGTCATCGGGATTATACTCATAATATCTTATAATATATCCGTGTGTCAAGCTCTCTTCGTTCTCTGCCTCGGGCACCGAACCGTTCAAGGGCTGGACATACGCCGTGACGACGAAATGCGGATCGGGCGCCTCGCTCCAAGAGACGGTGACCGTGACCTTCTCTTTATCAAGACCCACTTCATTGATCTTGACCTCAAAGATCTTGGGCGAAAGCTCCGTGCCGACGACATAGTTCGGATCGCCCGACGTGACCGTAATGACATAAGCCACCGCCGTCTTGCCACTGTACTTGACGTTGGTCAGCTTGACGGACTCCGCGGGGCTGCCCTCCTCCGCCTTGACGAGCAGGGCGATATCGCGGAGGTGATATCCCGCGCGCACCCTCGCCGTGAAGGTGTAGCCGTCCACGCCGTTATAGCTGAATTCCGCTCCGCTTTCCACTTCCTGATTGCCGCGGAAGAGCCTGACTTCCTCGGTGATATCCTTCGGATCCACCGTGAAGGGGATGCTCACGGGCGTATCGCCGTAAAGCGGATGTCCGACCGCCTTCACGCAGATAGCATATTCGCCCGCGCCCAAGGTCTCGGTCTCGCCGAGCGGGGTGGTCTCACCCTCTCTGACGATGTAACGCGTCTGGTATTTCGCCTCCACTTCCGTCGTGAGGAAATGGGCGCTCATCTCTTCGAGGATTCTCGTCGGCGTAATAAAGGTCTCCGCCGTATCGCCGAAAGTCGCCCTGTAAGACAAGATGTCGAAGAGATCATTCACGCTTGCGGGCAACTGTCCGCTTGCCTGATTCTCGTTATAAAGCTCTTGCGCCTCGCCGCGCACCGCCGCATCCACCGTGGCATTCCAGAGACGGATGCCCATATGTCCGCCTTCCGCGGTCCACTCGAAGACGGCGCCCGTATCCTTCGCCGACTCGGTCCTGTATTCATACACCGTACGGACCTGTCCGCCCGATGTGATCGTCAGCACGGTGGGCAGTCCCACCGTCTCCAAAGTCGTCGCGTTCATCGGGTTGAAGACCTCTTCGAACCTGCCTTCGCCCAAGGGTTTCTTTTGATAGAAAATCGTATCCGCCGCCCCCGAGAGCTTATACGCTTCGGGAACGTTGATCTGCTCGATGACGTTCTCGATGACGGAAACGGTGTAACCCTCGATCGGCTGATAGCCCGCGCTCTCATTCCCCACTTCCACGGTGACATTCGTCTTGCCGCCCGTGCCGTCGTAAGAGAGGCTGATGCCTTGGGTGTTATAACGGAGCTTCAAATCATAGCGGCGCGTATCGCCCGCGAAGGTGACTTTCACGTCGAGATAAGCATTCCCGTTTTCGTCCACGTCCTTGCCGAAAGGATACGCCGCATAGCTGTCGATATAGAGGAAGGACTGCGTGCTGTATTTGCCTGCGCTGTTCTTGATATAGACTTTGTCTATATTCCTCGCTTTGATATTCACTTCCACGCCGATGCGGATATCCATCTCGGGCATCCCCTCTTTCTTAAAAGCTTCTTCGAGATAGGCGCGCGTCGCGGCGAAGCCGTCGCCGAGATCGATCCTCGCATAGATCGGGAAGCCATACACGCCGGCATAGCCTTGATACGTGTAGCTATTGCCCGTCTTGACCGCGTCCGCAGGCACTGCGGAGAGATCCCAATCGGCTTCCACTTTCGCGTCCTGTCCGCCCACCTTAAAGGTGATATAACGCGGATAAGAATAAAGGGAGGTGGGATCCACGAAATAGGGATTCACTTCCAAAGAGAAAGCATAGGAGAAGGTGCCGTGCGTACCTGCGCCCGCGATGCGCTCAATGGACTCCGTCCCCTCTTCGGAGAGCGGGATCGCCGTCACATCGAGATCCGCAAGTTCGCTCGCTTCGAGATATACCTCAATCTCTCTATTACTATATCCGACGACGTCGTTTCCTATGACCGCCGTACAGATCTTTTTCCCGCTGATGCGCTCGATCGCCGTGCCCTTTTTGAGCTCTGTTTTATAAAGGTCGCGGAATTGCTCGTATCCTTCCCAACGGACAATGGGGATCACGGTGTCGCGCGTCGACGCGCCCGAGCTTTGGATATAAAGATTCTCGGGATAATTCGCTTTTTCGCCCGCGTCAACGACGTCATAGCCGCCTTCGCTCGCCGGATTCGGCGTCAGAAGACGGAAGATCACGGTCTCCGCCACGGCGATGGTATCGTCGGTATACACCGTATCGTAAGAAAAGATGGCGGGCGCCACGTAAACGTGTACGGTGATGCGCTGCCCTCTCACTACGGCGACGACATCGTCGAGGAAGCCCCTCGTGATGACGTCCTTCTTCTCGCGGAAGGCGGAGACGCCCTCCCAGCGATCCACCTTGACGGAGACGGGAGTCGCCGTCTCTTCATTCAGATAGAGCAAGATCTCGGAAGGATAGCTCTTTTCTTCGAGATAACTGACCGTATAGGACATCGCGCCCATGACCGAGAAGAGGAGCCTCTTCTCTCCGTTATTCATATCGTAAATGAGCTCACCGCCGTGAAGTTCCGTCCCGTCCTCGGTCTCGGACGCCGCGATCGCGATCTTATTCTCCCCGTCCGTGGCAAAGCCCGTCTTCACGACGAGGACTTTATCGAAGATAAAGGTCAACGTGAGAGGCTCGCTTCCGACGTGACTCGTGCCTACATACGTGCCGCCATTTGCGATCTCCGTCTCCGTAAAGGCGCGGTCAAAGCTCCAATTCGCACGATAAACGTATTCCTTCCCCGTCTCCGATCCGCTGTTATACGTGGCTTTGATAAAGGCGGGATAACGATACGTAAAGACGTTCACATCTTTGATCTCATAATGATAAAGCGAAGCAACGCTCTCGCCGCTCTCGATGATGACTGCGCCGTCCTCGTCGAGGAGCGCCGTCTTCGTCACCGTGGCGGGGACAAAACGATAATCGAATTCTTTGCGCTGATATCCGCTGATGGAATCTCCCACGAGGAGAGTCACCTTGCCCGAAGCGCCCACGGCGTTCTCCACGGAAGCCACCTCTGTGAATTCCCAATTAACGCCGCTCATCGTAAAGCGCGCGCTGTCATTTTCGACGGTAAACGTCCCCGGCAATATCTTCCCCCACGCGGTGGTGGCAAGAGAATTCGCGTGCAAAACGTCGATGAGGAAAGTATGCGTCGTCGCGTCGTAAGTCGTCGTGCCGACGAGCTCGGACATATCGAAGGAGAAATGCGCGTAATTCACGGAGAGGATCTTCGGCGTAAAGGAAATGGAGACAGGTAAAGTCAGATACGTTTGCTTGTCCCAACAATCGTATATGCGCGCATCGATCGTGTAAGTCTTCGAGAGTCTGTAAAGAGCTTTCTCTTCGGCGGCGTCCTTCACCTCGGAAGCGGCGCTCGGAACCCATACGACGGGCACCGTGACGGGCGTTCCGTCCTCCGTAAATGCCTCGATGGTCGCGGGATAGGTCTCGGGATCCATGGGATCTTGCTTGTCATAGGCGACGAATTCTTTCGTGTACTCCGTCCTCACCACCTTGTCGCCGGTGAAGCGCAGACGGAAGGTCACGCCGGCCTCGATCTCATTCCCGAAGAAGGTCTTCACTCTGGGCTCGATCTCGAATTCAGTCGTATCGCCCGACGTGCTTGTGCCTTTGAAATTCCAAGAAGAGATCTCGACCTGACGGGCGGACCCGAGGATCGTGAGCTCCGCTTTTTTGAAACTATTGACGACCTCATGCGGATCGTACGCGCCGTAGCGAGCAAAGGTGAAAGTGCGATTATTTTGATTATAGAACCCGACGGCGTATTCCTCTTTCTCGGAGCCCGAGAGACGAGACTGCGAAGGCGCCGTGCAGTCCACCGAGATCGTCCCCGTCACGGTTTTTCCGAGCAGGGAAACGCTTGCGGGCACAGTGACCGCCGCGCCGCCGATCGCCTTCGGCACTTGCGTTTCCTCATAGGTCCAAGTGCTTCCGCCCTCTTCGGTCAGCAAGGAGACTTTATACGCGCTCTTCCCGGGGAAAGTGACGCGCGCCTCGCTCGGCATGGACTTCAATTCGTCGTCCAAGAGCATCACGTCTTCGGGGATATCCTCCACCTCGACGGTGATATCGAAAGAATCGTTATGCGTGATCGCAAAGGAATTCGCCGTGACGGAGACGCTCCGATGGGAGTCGAAGACCACCGCCAAGACCTTTTTCTCCGCATAAAGCGAGATCTCGAAACGACGGAACGCCATCTCCGCCATCGCGCGGCTCGACAGCCCCGAATGGACGGAGGACAATAAAGCGATGAGATCCGCGCCGACGCTCGCATTCGCACCGAGCATCAAATAATCGTCCGAAGCGGCGAGATAGATGCGTTTATTCTGTTCTTCGCGTTCGAGACCCATCGCCGCATTGAAAGCGGCAAACGGCTCATCCGCCAAGACGCAACGCTTCGCGCGGCGCACCGCGCGTACGGCGGGATAGATGAGATAAAAGGCGGTGGGATCGTCCGACGTGTAATAAAGCTTCACCACTTCCGAGTCCACGCTGCCTTTGCCGAGATGGATGATCGCCCGATCGAGCGCGCCGTCTTTGGCGAAAAGGAAGTCCGCTTCATAAGCGAGCTCATTTCCATCCACGGTAAAGCTCAAAGACTCTCCCGAAAGAGAGGAGAGAAGCACGGTGAGCATCTCGCCCGCGCTCGAAAACGCGGACTGCGTGGAGACCCTCCCTGCGAGAGAAAGGCGCGTAGCCTCATTCTCCGCGAGATCCGCGTAATCGTCCGCGTCGGCGGGAAGCAGAATCTCCGCCCCCTCCGGCAACGTGGCGAAGGAGAAACTCTCGTCCGAGAAAGAGAGCACCGCGTCGGGGAAAGAGATCTCCGCGGAGAGCGCGGAAAGCGCGTGATCCGCAACGCTCCAAGAGACGGTGGCTCCCTGCACGCCGAAGACGCCGAGGAAGCCGAATTTCTTCGCGAGCAGATCGAAAAGATCCTTGCCGAAAACGCAAGTGACGGTGTCTCCCGTCTTCGTTACGCCGCCGGAAAGAAGCGCGGCGACGCGCAACTTATCTTTGAAAGTATATTCGCCCGTATCGGTCAAGCCCAAAATCCCGAGGCGCCTTTCCAGCTCTTCTCTCGCGATCTTGCACTTGCCGACGCCGAAAGAAGAAAGATCCGCATAAAGATATCCTCCCTTTAAGACAAAAGACAGTCGCTTTTTCTCCGCTTCTTCCGTAATCTCCGTGAGGACCAGCGAGCCTTCGAGCCCGCTCCCCGCGACGTAATGCGTCGTGACGGCATAGGTGAAATCATGTCCGAACTCGGTGAAGAGACGGTTCGCCGCAATGCCGTAATTCAGCTCGATGTCCCCCTCTTCCCGCGTGAAAGAGATCCTCGCCGTGCCGTTTAAGGCGAAATTGCGAAGATCCGCTTCCTTATAATTCTCGAAAGCGGCGGGGAGATCCATCGTGACGACATTTTTGGAAAGGGAGAAAGACGTCCATTCGATCGCCTTGCTTCCGCCCTCCGCCTTCGCCGAAACGAAAGCGCCGTTTACAAGATAAAACTCCACCGTAGCCGCGCTTCCTTCGCGGAGCGCCGCGGCAGCCGCATTCGTGATATGCAAGGCGGAAAGGAATTCCGACGCGGAAACGCCGATGTCCGCGCTCTCCAAGAGCTCGGCGAGCGAATCGAACAAAAGCGCATAGGAAAGCGAGAAAACATAACGGGACTCGCCCGTCTCGCTATTCGCATAATACTTACAGCCGCTGAAAATGCGGCTTCCGATGGTGGGGATAAGGTCGATGACGGACTTCAAAGCGCCGTTTTCCTTCTCGAAATAAAGCTCGGATACGATCGCCGCGAGCTCCACGTCCGAGATCTTGGCGCGATTCAGATAAGGGGGATAATCGACATAAAGATCCCCTTCGCGATAATACATGCGGAAGACGGAAGAAGTCTCTTTCTTGACTTCGAGGAGAAACTCCGTGCGAGTGTCATCCTCCACATTCACCGCCGTGATGTCGAAAGCGCCGCGGATCGCGAGATCATAGACGTCGTCGCCTTCGCCGTAACGCCCCGTCGCAGAAAGGAAGAAAACGTTCTGATCCTTGGATCCATCCGCCGAGAGGAGGGCGTTCTGCACCACCGCCATCGCCGTGGACACCGCGATGACGTCCCCATTCGGATCCGCCGTCTCCTCCGGCTTCTTCTTGCACGCGGCAAAGAGGACAAGCGAAAGCGCCAACGAAAGGACGAGCAATAATATTAAGAAAGAAAAAGTAAGCTTATTTTTACGCATAATATAATATTACAACACGCGCGGGGGCGTTGTCAATACTCTAAATCTCGCCCGCTTACGCGGCGGGAAAGCGGAAGGAGACTCGCTCCGACCTTCGCTTGACTTTTCGGCGCGGATGCGTTACGCTGATAAAAATGGGGCAAGCCCCGAGGAGGCGCGTTATGGATTGGAACGCACTGTGGACAACCATCAAAGATTTTTTCTCGAATAACGTCTGGAACATCGTGAAGTTTTTCGCGGTCCTCGTCATCGGGATCATCGTGCTGAAACTGCTCTTTACGGGCTTGCGCAAGATCTTTGCCCGCACGAAGATGGAAGAAGTGGCGCAGAATTTCCTCCTAACGGTGATCCGCTTCCTTTTATGGCTGGTCTTCATCCTCATCCTGCTCTCGATCATCGGCGTGCAGATTACGGGCATTGTGACGGCGCTCTCCGCCGCGATCCTTGCCGTCGGCATGGCTTTGAAGGACAATATCTCGAACGTCGCGAACGGCATCGTCATCGTGGCGAATAAGATGTTCAAAAAGGGAGATTTCATTCAGATAGGAGATGTCTCGGGGCGCATCATCGAGATCAATTTCCTTTTCACCACCCTTTATACCCCCGATAATAAACGCGTCACCATCCCGAATTCCACCATCGTGAATAACGCCGTGATAAATGCGGGCGCGAACCCCAAACGCCGCGTGGACTTCACCTTCCCCGTCGCCTACGAATCCGACACCGAGCTCGTGAAAAAGACCGTGCTCGACGTGATGAAGAGCAACGGCAAGATCTATCTCGATCCCGAACCCTTCTGCAAGCTCAAAGAATTTGCGGACAGCAGCCTGAATTTCTTTGCGAATTGCTGGTGCGATTCCGAGGACTATTGGGACGTATACTATTACGTGATGGAGAATGTTTTCAATGAGTTTAAGCGGAACGGCATCTCCATTCCCTTCGCGCAGGTGGAAGTGCGTGACCGCAAGGACGAAGTCGTGATGCCTTATGACAAAAAGCCTCTCCCCGAACGCGTGGAAAAAGACCGTCCCCAAGAAGAGACGCTCGTGACAGAGATCAAAAAGCATTACGAAGCCACCAGGGAAAAGATCCGCCGAAAGAAATCCCAAAAGGACGACGAAATGGCGGAAGAAGGCGAACGTCCAAAGGAAGAGCCTGCGGAAAAACAAGATTGAAAAAGAGCCTCTCGGGCTTCTTTCACAAAAAACAATTATAAAATCGGAGGTAAACATTATGAAAAAACTCGCATTGATCCTTTCCATTCTGCTCCTTATCTGCTTCTGCTGTACGGCGCTTTACGCTTGTAACGCGGCGGTGGGCGACTATAAATTCAAGTCCGCCACGATCTCCGTCGTCACGATCTCCGCGGAACAAATGGACGACGACGCCGTCTCCCTCTCCCTGAAAAAAGACGGCACGTACACATTCAGCTTCAATTACGGAAACGTGGTCTCCATCAAGACGAACGGCACGTGGGAAAAGGACGGCAAGGTCCTGACCTTCACGACAAGTAACGGAGACACATCGACCGCAACGTACAACGACGGCGAGCTGACGTGGAAATACTCCTCCTCTTATACTTTCGTTTTCACGAAATGATCTTTCGTTAAAGACCGCTCGGCTCTCGCTCCTTTTTCGGGACGAGAGCTTTTTCTTTCCCTTGTAAGTCCCTTGGGCGCCCCTTGGAAACGCTCCGAAAAGTCCGCGTAATAAAAAACGTCGTTTCGCCCAAAATAATAAGGAAGACAGCTATAAAAAGGGAGGAAACTATGGAAACGACCGTCTTGGAACCGGAGAAAAAAAGAATCTTCGCAGAGAACGAGGAAGAGCTCCTCAATGAATGTATGAAAGGGACCGCCTTCGGCATGCAGTCGCTCGACGTCGTGGAGAAAGTCGCCGTCGGCGAGCTCAATGCTTACGTAAAACAACTTTTGGGCGAATACGCCGCCGTCACCCGCCGCGTCAGCGACATGATGAAGAAACTCGACATCGATCCCGAAGTCTATGGAAGCATGAAGCAAAAATGGCAGAAAAAGATGGTGAAACTCTCCATTTTCGGCGATAAGAGCAATAGTAACATCGCGGAAAAGCTCATCAAGGGCACGAATATGGGCATCACCGATCTCACCCGCTGCCTGAATAACAACGCGCTTTCCGTCAGCGACGAGAGCGTCACCCTCGCCCGTGACATCCTCGCCCTCTATTCGGGAAGCGTGGAAGCTTTAAAGAAATTTCTGTAATCGCCGCATATTTCCGACATTTTCTAAAAAACAGCTCTACGCGCATATGCTTGCAGGGCTGTTTTCTTTCACTTTCTTTTATCTTGTCTCGACTATCAGAAAACGATGTTTTCGAATTTCGGCGTGTCGTTCTGCGGAATCTGGATGATCGCCTTCTTTCCATCGTTAAACGTGATCTCGTATTTCGTCCCGGAATAAGTCTTGTTCGCCATAAACTTGAAAGTAACGTTTTGACCAACGGCGACGACGGACGCCACGTCGGACTTGTCGAAGACATAATCGTCCAACTTCTCGCCGTAAATCATCAGCTTACCGCGATTTCCCTTTTCGCCTTTTCCGAGATATGCGAAAGGTAATTTGCCATTTCTGAAATCACTACCCGTCACCATCCCGAACACATTACTGTTCAAGCGCAAAAACATTTTGAAAAAACCTGCCATTTTCTTTTCCTCCGTTTGTTTTCTGCTACCAATTTGGTAGTTCTTGTTACATTGTACTACCAAAATGTTACTATGTCAACACTTTTTAGGAGGCGGAAAGATGAATATCTTACTCGGAAAAAGGCTGAAAGAACTACGCGAAGAAAAGCATTATACGCAAAAGGAACTCGCGAAAAAGCTCCATTTGAACCCCGTCACTTATCTCCATTACGAGAAAGATCAACGCGAGCCGCCCCTTGCCCTTCTGGCAGAGCTTGCGATTTTTTACGGCGTCTCAACGGATTATTTGTTAGGACTGAAAGATTATTGAATAAGCTTAAAAAGAATGCGCCCTGTTTGAGCGCATTCTTTTTTTACGAATCGAAAGAATAGTTTTATTGCATATTTTGTATCTTCTCCCGTGCGAGAGTAATCTGCTTCTCCACGGAGGAGACCGCCGTGCCGCCATAGGACGTGCGCTTATTCACGCAATTCAGGATGGAGATCGCCTCATAAAGGTCCTCGTCGAAAAGCGGACTGTATTTCTTATACTCATCGAGCGCGATGTCTTCGAGCGCCTTTTTCGCCGTCACGGCGTCCCGCACGATCTCGCCCACGAGCTTATACGCCTCGCGGAAAGGGATCCCTTTCTTCGTGAGATAATCCGCAAGATCGGTGGCATTGATATAGCCGCCCTTCGCCGCCGCGAGCATATTCTCCTCATTCGCCTTCAAGCTCTTGATCATCGGGATGAAGACGGAGAGGCAGGCTTCCGCCGTGTCCACCGCGTCGAAGAAGCATTCTTTATCCTCTTGCATGTCCTTATTATAAGCAAGCGGCAGTCCTTTCAAGACGGTGAGCATCGCCATGAGATCCCCGAAGACCCTGCCCGTCTTGCCGCGCGCAAGCTCCGCCATATCGGGATTCTTTTTCTGTGGCATGATGGAGGACCCTGTCGTGAAATCATCGGATATTTTCACATATTTGAATTCAAAGCTTGACCAAAGCACCAGCTCTTCCGAGAGGCGCGAGAGATGGACCATGAGGAGTGAGATCGCCGCGAGGAGCTCCACGACGTAATCTCTGTCCGAGACTGAGTCGAGGCTATTCTCCGTCACGTCGTCGAAGCTCAAAAGCATGGCTTCGTACGCGCGATCGGTATCATAGGTCGTGCCTGCGAGCGCCGCCGCCCCGATGGGGGATACATTAAGGCGCTTACGCGCGTCGGAAAGCCTCGCCGCGTCCCGTAAGAACATAAAGACATACGCCATCAAATGCTGCCCGAAGGTGATGGGCTGCGCGCGTTGGAGATGGGTGTAGCCGCTCATCACCGTGCCCTTATAGACCTCCGCCTTATCCGTGAGCGCCGCCGCGAGGGAGAGGACCGCCTCTTTCAAGCTGTCCGCCGCGTCCCGCGCATACATTTTCATATCGAGGGCGACTTGATCATTGCGGCTCCGCGCCGTATGAAGCTTCTTCCCCACCGCGCCGATCCGCGCCACGAGCGTCTCCTCCACGAAGGTATGGATATCCTCCGCCTTCTCGTCTATGACGAGATCCCCGCTCTCGATATCGGAGAGGATGGTGCTGAGACCGGAGATCAAGAGTTTCTCCTCTTCCACGGAGATGATCCCCTGCTTCGCCAGCATCGCGGCATGCGCGACGGAACCGATGATGTCCTCTCGATACAGCCGCTTGTCGAAGGTGATGGACGCATTAAAAGCCTCCGCCGCCTCGTTGATCGCGCCGTTCGCGCGTCCCGCCCAGAGCTTGCTCATCTTATTTTTTCACCTTGCTTTTCACGATCGCCTGCACTTTGGTGGGCAGTCCGTAAAGGGTAATGAAGCCCTTGGAATCGGTCTGATCGTAATCACTCTCGCCGAAGGTGGCGATCTCCTCGCTGTAGAGGGAGTAATCGCTCCATACGCCGGCCTTGATGATGTTGCCCTTATAAAGCTTCAAGCGCACCTTGCCCGTGACGGTCTCCTGCGTCTTGGTGACGAAAGCGGAGAGCGCCTCGCGGAGGGGGCTGAACCATTGCCCGTTATAGACGAGCTCACCGAAGGTGATGGCGAGCTTCTGCTTCTCATGCATCGTGAGTTTATCGAGGGTGAGGCTCTCCAAAACGGAATGCGCCTTATAAAGGATGGCGCCGCCCGGGGTCTCATACACGCCGCGACATTTCATGCCCACAAGACGATTCTCCACGATGTCGATGATGCCGATGCCGTTCGCTCCGCCGATCTTATTCAGGGCGAGAATGATCTCTTTCGCCGTCATCTTCTCCCCGTTCAGGGAGGTGGGCACACCTTTCTCGAAGGTCAGCTCGATATAGGTGGGCGCGTCGGGCGCTTTCAGGGGCGAAACGCCCATTTCGAGGAAGCCCTCTTTCTCGTACTGCGGCTCATTCCCCGTATCTTCGAGATCCAAGCCCTCGTGCGAGAGGTGCCAGAGATTCTTGTCCTTACTGTAATTGGTCTGCTTATTGATCTTCAAAGGCACGTTATGCGTTTCGGCATAAGCGATCTCCTCTTCACGCGACTTTATGCTCCATTCGCGCCAAGGAGCGATGACTTTCATCTCGGGCGCAAAATGCTTGATGCCGAGCTCGAAACGCACTTGATCGTTTCCCTTGCCCGTGCAACCATGGCAGATGGCGTCCGCGCCTTCCTTCTTCGCGATCTCGACGAGCGCTTTCGCGATCAAAGGACGCGCATGCGACGTCCCGAGATAATATTCCTCGTAAAGGGCGCCCGCCTGCATCGTCGGGATGATATAATCATTCACGTATTCCTCGGTGAGGTCGAGGATATAGATCTTGTCCGCGCCGGTCTTCAAAGCCTTCTCTTCAAGGCCGTCCAGCTCGTCTGCCTGTCCTACGTTCGCCGCCACGGCGATGACCTCGCATCCGCCGTAATTCTCTTTGAGCCAAGGGATGATGATGGAGGTGTCAAGCCCGCCCGAATAGGCAAGGACAACTTTCTTGATGCTGCTTTTATCCATAATTCTTCTCCTATAAAAAGTCGATGGTATCCTTATTATAGAAATGCCGCCGCGGCAAGTCAAATGTTTTTGTATATTATTTAGAAAATATTTTATATTTTTGTATTTATGCGATATTTTATGCAATATACAAAATATCTATGCAAAATTACAGGCTCGGGGCGACCTTCTGCGCCGTCAATCGGCATTTCCTTTCGGCCAGACGAAATTCGACTTCAACATCTCGCCGTTATCCACCAAGACGTCCTCCCCCGTCATGCTCTTATTCAATGCGGCGAGGAAATACGTCCATTCGGCGATCTCTCGGGGCTCCGCCCATTTTCCGAGAAGGGACTCGCCGATCGCGGCGGCGCGAAGCGCTTCGTCGTCGAGGACGGGCGCGTTCGATCGCGTATACACGCCGCCGGGCGAGAGGCTGTTACACGTGGCGCCGTAAGAAGCGAGGCGCAGAGCCGCGTTCTTTGTATAAGCGACGACGCCCGCCTTGCTTGCGACGTATTCGGGGAATTCGGCGCCGTTTCTTGCGCTCGCGGAGGCAATGTTCACCACGGCGCGAATGGCGGGGGTGTAAGCATAGCGCTCCATCGTGCGGATCACGCCTTTGAGATTTACGTCGATGACCTCTTCCGCGGGAAACTGCACGCCTGCGGCTGTCACGAGGACATTCACGCCCTCCACGGGCGGAAGCTCTCCCCGCACGTCCGCAAGGATATGGATGTATCCCGCTTTTTTCAGGTCGGAAGGGCGGACGTCCAAGCCGACGACCTCATATCCCTCCGCCAAGAATTTCTCCGCAATGGCGCGTCCGATATCTCCGCTCGCGCCCGTGATCAAAGCTTTCATACATTCGCCTCCTTGCGGGCGGCAAGATAGTCCAGATACGCCTGCCCGACCTTTTCTTCCTCGTACTTCCTTACCACCTTATACGCCACGGGCGAGAACACCACCTCGAAGAGTAGCTCCGCCACCGCGCCCGTCACGGCACACATCACGCATTGAAGCGGCGACCAGCCGAAGAAATGATAGCTCACGATGAAGGCGAAGAGGATATTATCCAAAAACTGCGCGAGGAAGGTGGAAAGATAACAGCTGAGATAGAAGCTCACTTTCGGGTGTCCCGCAAAAAGCCGCCCGAAAGAACGATTCATAAAGTTATTCGCCACGGCGGAGGAGAGGAAGGCGACGGAGCTCCCGAAGATCACGTACCAAGAGGAACGGAACGTACCGTCCAAAGCCGCGTTGATCACCCCTTCCGATCCTTCTGCGAAGCTCATCGACCAAGTGCCGGGGATATAAGACATCGCGATATAGAACGCCGAAAAGAAGAGATTGATCACAAGCGCCACGAGGGAAAGAAGGTTCGCCGCGCGCACGCCGAAACGCTTGGTCACGACGTCCATCAGGAGGAAGACGAGCCAAGAGAAAAGGATGCCGCAGTCCAAGGCGAGCCAGCTCAGCCCGAGATCGATGCTCTTATTCGCGAGGAGATTCATCGACACCACCGCCGTCACGAAAAGCGCCGTAACGAGAGAGGGAATGCTTCGAAGTAAAAGTTTGATTTCCGAAAAAAAGTTTTTGATGACCGTCACCGCCGTGACCTCCTTGTTTTTTATTTTGAAGATGGTTATGCAAGGAACATCTTCTATCCGCAAAAGACGCGCGTGCGCGCCGAATATCCATATTGTAACACCCTGTGAGGGAAATGTCCAATGAAATCGAGAAGATCGCAGTCTCTCGCCCACGCTGCGCCGCCTCCGACGCCGAAATCCCGCCGCATATCACAAGGGAAAAGAGCCGAATCGCCCCCTTCCTCCCCGCCCGAAGCGAGCATTTCGACGCAATGATAAGAAATCACGAAAAAACACTTGCAAACTCCCGCGCAATGCTCTATAATACAAAAGTGCTTGGGGATATGGCTCAGTTGGTAGAGCGATACGTTCGCATCGTATAGGTCAGGGGTTCGAATCCCCTTATCTCCACCACAGTGGACCTATCCGAACACTTCCGTGAATTTGGAAGAAATACGGATAGGTCTTTTTTAATAAAAAAGCATTAATTACTTTTGGTTGACTTTTAAAATAGCGTAAGGACGGACATAGAGGCGCATAACAAATCGCTCTCCGTAATCCTTTTAGTGCCACGCAACTTTAAAAAAAGATCCCTCCTCTGCGATTCGAGGAAGGATCTTTTTATCCTTTTTTCAGGTCACGCCGTGAAGCCGACTAACGCATTGTCCAAGGCCTCGGGATCTTCCTCGGGAAGGTCGCCGAAGGTGATGCTGTAATCATAGTCGCCGTCATCGCCGCCGTAAGGTACGAAGGAGAGGCGGACATTCCAAACGTCCTCATCGATCTCCGGATCGATCTCGCGAGCCGCCTCGAAGACGGCGTCCTTGGAGAAGAAGATATAATGTCCGTCCACGGTGTAGGCGTATATGGGCTTTCCGTCGAGTCCGAGCCCCGTGACCTTCATCGGCACATCGGGGACCACGATCTCTACGATATTTCCCGCCTCGTCTTTTCTGCCGTCCTTCGCCACAAGCGAGATCACCAAGAGGAAGTCTCTCCCCGTGGGATCATAGTAACCCACGATATAATAATTCGGATCGGTGGTATAGACCGTGCAATCTTCGAGGGCGACGGAGCCATTCACGCCGATGCTGCTCTCGATGCCGCAAACGGAGCAATGATAGCCCTCTCCGTCCTCATCCGCCACGAAAGTATGTCCCGTCGGCGAAGAAGCGCTCTCGCCTTCCCAACGGATCTTTCCGCAGAAGGGGCAATAATCCGTATAATCGCTGACGCCGAACTGCGTGCAGGTGGGCGCTTCGCCGCCGTTATAAGCATAGCGGCGTCCGCAAGACGCGGAGAATCCCGAAAGGAAGCTGCCCTTCCCCGTGGTCTCGACCGTCAGGCGATAGCAGCCGCCCGCGGAGATCGCCTGTTTGAGATAAGAAATGACGCTCGCGTCCAAATCTCCGTCCAACGCCGCATAGAAGAGATCGTCGTCGTACGCATAGATACGGATAAAGTCACGCACGCCGGTCGTGCTTGCAATCTCATCCAAAAGCTCAAGATGCGCCGCATGCAATGCGCAGAGCCCCATCTCACCGTATTGCCGCACATATTCTTCGCGAAGCGTGAAGCTTGCGACATTCGGCCAATTCTCCGTCAAGAATGCCTTGTAGCTTGCATAATCCCTTATGCCGCGATTAGACAATACTTCCTCCAACTGAGGCACCGCGGTCTTCATGCCGCTCTCAAAATCAAGTCCGAACTTTTCTTTCAAGCTCTCGCTGATCGAGACGTTTTCCAAGAGGCGATCCACGTCTTCCGCCGACAGCGTGCCGAACTGCGTGTAATAATAGGTCTTGATCGTATAGCTGCCGTCCTCCGCCATCCTCACTTCGTATATCGGATAGCTCTCATCGTACATATATCTATAACGCAGATAATGCGCGTTTTCGACGCTTTCTGCTTCGGAATAGGTGACAAGGGTATTGCCGTTGCTGCTTTGGACCCAATAGAAGCCATAGCCGCAAGCGCTGCAATATTCATCCGCATAAGAATAGATCTTCATGCCTTTCGACAGGGCTTTTTCATAAGGCTCCGTGGTTTTGACGTGCTCCGTAACGAAGGAATAATGCGTGCTGCTATATCCGCAAGCGGCGCAGCTTTCCGTCACGCTCACACGTTTGAGACAAGGCGCGTCGGCGCTGACCGCCGTCTTCTCTCCCTCCGCGGAGGAAAGCTCGATATGCGCAGTGAACTTATAAACATCAAAGAGATCAAAGCTGAGGCTGTTTTTCATCTCGTTTCCATCCTCGTCACAGCCGATGACGCAGTATTTCACGAGCTTCCAATGGCAAGCGTCGCCATCGGGCACTTCCTTATATCTCAAAGCATAGCGGAAGCCGCAGGAATCGGGCTCGGTCACCGAACAAGAATAGACCCAATCATAATAGCCCCTTTCCATGTATAAATGCCTCATCTCTTCGCTGATCGAAGAAGCAACATACTTATACACCCCGGCATCAAAATCTCCGGAGAGCACGCGGACGTAATTGACGAATCCGCAGGGACAGGTATAATGCCCGATTTTGCCGCCGTGGGTCTCGCCGTACTCCGCAAGGTCGATGATCTCGACATTTTCGCGGTGTTCATAATCCGTCCTTTCGCCCATCACCAAGCCGCAGACGGAACAGACCGTGCGAACGAGGACTCCGTCACTGCAATCACGGCTTCCTTCCGCAAGGGAATAAGTCACCTTCTCCGTATGGTTATCCTTCGTCGCGATCGTATAAGAAAGCGCATGTTGGGATTCGCCCGTCAAGACGTTATAACCCAAGCAAACGTAGAATTTCACGTCGCTCTTGCAGTTCACGGGCTCGGTCAGTCCGTATCCGACGCGAATGCGCGTATCGCCCAAGGAGAAGATCGTCCAGCTGACGCCGCCTTCCGTGACGGCGGAATCTTCGTCTTCCTGCGCCCACGCGCCATTCCAATATACGCTATACGGACGATAGACCCAATTTCCGCCCTCTCCGTACTCATAATACATCTGATATCTTTCGAAATACTCGCCGCAAGCGCAGCCATAGACGCATATCGTGGCGTCGCCCGCTTCGAGGGTCGCCATAATGCCTTCCTCATGGCCCAGCCTCTCATCTGTCGCATAGACGTATCCGCAACGGATACATTTATTCTCCACAATCACACCGTCCAAGCAGGTCACGGCGCCCTCCGCGAGGGAGACGAAAGTTTGGAGATTATGAATCTTTTCCTCCTTGCTCTGCGTAAAGACGCGCGTAACGTCGCCTTGCTTAATCTCGATTTGAAGGCGTTTTTCATAGATGCAGAGCTTTCCTTCGACCGGCACGGTCTCTTCGGTGCCCGTCACGGTGAGATCTCCGCACGTCGCTGTGAAATCCTGATAATTATTCGTATATTCGACGTCGAAATCGTAGCGCTCCAAATAATACGGCAAATATTCGGCTATGCTGTATTCTTTGCCGCAGGCGCAAACGCGGACGCAGTTTGCCAAAATATCCGCCACGTCCTCCGAAAGATCGAATGCGGAAAGATCCACGGGGGTCATCGTCTTTTGATGGTCGGAGAAAGGAACGGAATAAACGATCTCGCCGCAGTCCTTACAGACGAGATTATAGACGCCGCCCTGCGTGCAGTCCTTTTCGCCGTCGAAGGCATAGTCCGCTTCCACGTCGTGCTGACGATACGCATACTCGCTCCTCTGTTTGCCGCATTTCTCACAAACGTACACCGTCGTCCAAACTTCGCCGCATTTCTCCGCCGGCACGGAAAGCGTCTCATCCTCTTTCCATTTATGTTGACAATAATCGCCCTCGATCCGATACGTTCCTGCTTCTATGTTGTAAACGATCTCTATGTTTTCAAAGCCGTCGATAAGGTCTTGATACTCCAAGAACTTTTCACCGTCCTTGCCCTCTTCATAATATTCGGCAAGGATGCTTGCCGGCATGGCGAAAGAATACACGATCTCCGTTTCGCCGCAAGATCTCGTTACGGCGACCATATCATTGTCCAAAACAAAGGTCGTCGTCACTTTATTATACGGTTTATGGGTATGTCCTCTGCCATAACTTGTGTATCTGCCGGCGATCTCTTCAAAGATGATCGTGACGCCTTCCAAAGCGCCCGCCTCGCCATAGATCCCCGTAACGGTGTATTGCTCTGTTTCGTAATCGTCGTCCGACACCGTCTGCGGCGTAGCGTAAGTCTCCACGAGATCCGCATACGCCTCCTTGGGCAGCATCTCTCCCTCGACCGTCGCTTGGATATCGTCGTAATCGCCCGTTAGATCATCCTCCGAAGCGATCTTGATCTCTCCCTTGAAGGAGATGCCGTCTCCCTCGACGTTAAAGGTCACCGACCCGTCGAGGATATTCCCGAGCGCGTCCGTGCGGATCATCGCGTACGTCCCTTCCGCAAAGAGCGCAAACGTCTCTTTCATCTCGGAATACGTCTCTTCATCCGCAAGCATCCAAAGCAAGGGCGAATCTTCGATGAACGGAAAATCGGCGAGCTTCACTTCATTTCCTTCTGCGAAGAATTGTTCCGCGTTCCCTTTGACTCTCTCGATGGTGTCCTCATCAAGGAATCCGTAATCCACGAAGAGATCCGCGAGTTTCGCCGCGCGGAAGCTCGCGCTCTTCAAAAGCGCTTTGAGATAAAGCTTTTGAGTGTCGCCCGTCACTTCGGGATAAGTCTCGCGCAAGCCGTCGATGATCTTATCCACCGGTTCTTTGATCTCCAAGCCGAAGCCGGAGAGGAAAGACGCGATGGGATCTTCTTCATTCTCCGAAACGGAGAGGATATATTCCGCGAGATCGAAGCCTTGCGCCTCGGCGGCGTCGATGATCTCGCCCATCGTGATATCGAAGAGAGATATGATCTCTTCCGAAAGCCTGTCATAGCCGCCTTCGCCGAGAAGGGTCTCAAAGACGGTTTTGAGATCGCTTTCCGCGATGAGCGCAAACATCTCATAGACTTTGGCAAGATCGATCGTAAGGACTTTCTTTCCGCCTTCGTCACGCAAGATCGTGAAATAAGCGAAGAAGCTGTCCGCCGCGTCGACGAGGGAAGCTTTCGCCGCGTCGGGGAGCGCCTCGATGGCGCTGAGCAAGGCAGGAACGCCGCCTTTACTCATCTCATACAACATCGGAATGAAACCTTCTCCGTCCAAAGCTTCCTCTATCCAAAATTCGATCGCCCTTTCGACGGTGAAACGCATGTCGGCGGCGCCATAATGGCTATTGTCATAATCTTTCACGTAGACCACGCTGTCCGCGATGACCGCCGTGAAAGTGATCTTCATCATTTCGCGTGCATTGTCGCTCTTCCCGTCTTGGGAATAACGCTCATCGTACAGATAGAGTTCCGCCGAGAGCTTCCCGTCTTGGGAATAACGCTCATCGTACAGATAGAGTTCCGCCGAGAGCTTCCCGTCCCAAAGCCCTTTTTCATTTCTCAGGAGGGTAAATTCCGCGTTCTTCATCTTATAATTGGAGATATATTGCACGGGAATGCCTTCGCCGTTCACGGGAAGACTCGCTTTCATCGCAAGCTCGTCGATATGGAAATACAGCGGCTGAGAAGCAAGATTTTGCAAAACAGTGAAATAATACGTCGTCAAAACGGGCTCTTTCGCGCCGCAGATCGTGCAAGCACCGTCAAGATAGGTATGGATGCCCGTCGCAGCGGTGATGTCCTTCTTCTCACTGTAACCGCATTTGGAGCAGGTCACGAGAGTATAGCCCTCCGAAACGCAAGTCGGGAGCACGGTGACGCTCGTCAAAGCGTGTTCGCAGCCCTGTCCGCAGACCGTACAGACGCCGTTCTTCATCACGTGCTCGCCCGTCGCGGGAAGCCCTTCCGCTCCGCAGACGAGACAGACCTGTCCCTGACCGCAGTTCGGCTCGGCGAGATTCCAGACATGCCCCTTCGGCACGATCTGATCTTTATAATTGTCTCCGCAGCGCAGACAGGTATGAAGCACATAGCCGTCCTCCGTACAGGTCTTTGCGTGATTCTCCTCCTTGTAATTATGCCCCAGGGCCTTCGTGATCGCGTCCTTATAAGAATATCCGCAAGTCGAACAAGTATAGAGGGTATAACCGCCGGTCAGACAGCCCGCCGCCACGGTCTCCGCCTCGAAAGCATGCGCGAGCTGCGCTTCGGTCTTATAATATTCGTCCGCGCAGATCGTACAGACGTAATAGGTCTTGCCCGCCGCGCTACAAGAAGCCGCGCTGCTCTTTTCTTCGTTCTTCACGTAGTTATGACCCGTGGCGAAAAGCGTCTCTACGCGACGATAATTACAGTTCGCGCAGGTGACCGTCTTACTGCCGTTCGTCACGCAGGAAGCGGGAACCACGGTCTCGGACAGTTCGTGTCCCGTCGCTTTCAGCGCTTCCGTCACCACGAAACGAACTTCGCCGCAACGCTGACAGACATAGCATTCATAGCCGTCCAAAGTACAGGTCTTCGCCTTGACCGTTCTTTCTTCATTGCTGTGGCCGTATTTCTGGCAACGCTGTTTGGGCGTGAGATAGGTCACGGAATAATAGGAGAAGTGATCGGTCTCGAAATAAGCGTATCCGTCGGAATAACGGGCGTTCATCGTTTCGAGCTTTGTCACTTCGACGCCATTCTCTTCCACCGTATAGATATAATAAACGTCCACGTTCTCGGGGTCGGCGCCTTCCGCGAGCTCATAGGGCACGCGGACCGTGACCCTTCCGTTCAGCGCGTGCACGCCTTCGGACTGCTCCGTCGTGGTCATCGTGATATTATAGACTTTGGCGTCTGACGGAATGTTTTCATCTCGGATGGAAAGATCCTCTGCCGTATTCGCCGTAGCGGAGAGGGTGACGTCGCCCGTGCCGAGCGCCGCCTTCGCGTCTTCGTCGAAGGTGATGGACGCGTCTTTGAGGTCGATGGCGCCCGCCGCGCCGAGATCCTCGGCGGAGACAGTCTGTTCTTCCTCCTCTTCGTAAGACATCGCAGTTCTGGTCTGCGAACAATTTCCGCAAGTATAGGTGGTGACGTTTCCGTTTTTCACGCCGTCGTCCCAAGCATGCGCTTCCGCGTCGTCGTACGTGACCGTATAAGAATGATCGCATGCGGAACAAGTGTATTTCTTCTCGCCCGAGGCATTACATTTTGCCTTGGTCTCGATGGAGACCGCATAGGTGTGCTTATAAGATTCTTCCGTTTGGACGATCTCAGCTTCGCAGATCGAGCAATGGCTCACGGAACGGGTAATATACGTGCAGGTCGTGCCGTCTTTCAAGACGGGATCTACTTTCACCCAGACGCCGTCGCTCTCGTGCTCGCCCGTCGCGGGCAAGACGTCTATGATCTCGTCTTGGCAGTTCCGACAGACGCGGACGATCCTTCCTTCCGCGCCGCAAGACGCCGCCGCGGAGACCGTCTCTTGATAGTTATGCCCGAGCGCATTCTCTTTCTCTTCGCAACGCGTACATTCGCGTCCCTCCGTACAAGTGACCGCCGCTTTATTCCAAGCGTGACCGAGCGCGGAGAGCTCTTCCGTCTCCTCGTGATGGCAGCGAGAGCATTCTCTCTTCTGCTCGCCCTTGGTCATACATCCGGCGGGGGTAACGGGCGTCCACTGCGAATAATCGTGCGTCAGCGCCGCTACCGGCTCTCTCTTCTCCGCATTACAATTGCTGCAAACGGAAACGGTCTCGCCCGCATTCTCACAGTCTGCCGCCGTGGATTTCGTTAGATCCGCCACGTACGCATGCGCGGCGGTCTCGCCCCAAGAGAAAGTATTGCCGCTCTTCTCGCCGCAAGCGCAGGAATAATAATACTTCGCGGGGGTCGTACAAGTGGCGGAAGAAGCGAGATATGCGCTCTCCGCTTTTTGCACGGTGTAGCTATGCACGTGGGCGTCCACGGGATCTTGCTGACTGCCGGAGCCCTGTCCTTCTTCGCCCGAACCTTGATTCTGGTCGCCGGAGCCGCCTTGTCCTTGGTCTCCGCTACCTTGCTGATCACCCGAGCCTTGGTTTTGATCGCCCGAGCCTTGGTCTCCGCCTTCTGCGGGGAGCTTATCCACCGTGCCGCGTTCGACGTGCTGCGCATTATGCTTACAGACGCGCTCTTTCACGCCCTCCGCTTCCGTCGTGGCGGGCGTCACGACCTGCCATTCGCCCCAATCGTGAGCGTTCTCGTCCACGGCGATCGCCAGCGTTTCCACCGCGCCGCACTTACCGCACGTCCGCGTTTTCACGCCTTCTTCCGAACAGGTGGCGGCTTTCGTCACGGTGTAGTCGCTCCATTCGTGCGAGCAGGTCTTCGTACCGCAAGCGACGAACGTCAAAACGGCGAGTACCGCAAACACCACGATGATTCCGATCTTCCACAGTCTTCTTTTTTCCATGGATCTCCTGTCTTCCGCCGACATGATATCGGGCAAGCGCCCATCGACGGAATGCGCCCGAGCGAGCGCGCCCGCTCGGATACTACATTCTATACCATAACATATCAAAAGAGAAGAGGTCAATCGATTGTGACGCTTCGCGAGACAAAAAGGTTTCCCGCACCTTCTTTCTTGTGAGCAAGAAAGATTCGCGCGGGGAAACCGGGCTTTTGCAAAGAAAATATTACTCGTTGAAATCGTACTGCGCGGTAATCTCCGCTTCCCCGCCGAGTTTCTCGACACGGGTTTTCAGCCACTTGATCTTCTCATTGACCGCGCCGATGACGCGATTTGTCTCCGCCTTGGTGGCGTTTTCGTCTGCGAGCTTGCCTTGGAAGAAAGAAATCTCGACGACGAGCTCGATCGTATAACGTCCCTCCTCCGTCTCCGTGAGAGCGGTCTCTTTTATCTTTGCGATGCCGCTATTCGACTCATATGCATAGCCGTCTTTGCAGCTCTCCACGAGCTCTCTCACCATAGTGGCGACGTCCTTCTTTTCTTCCTTCGGCGCGGGCTTGGGGAGGGGCGCCGCTTGCGGCGTCTTCGGCTCGGAAGGACGCTTCGGCTCCGCCGCGTTTTTCGACGAAGGCTGCTTTTCCTCGGGCTCCTCTTTCTTCGGCTCGGGCTTGGGAGCTATGGGCTTCTTCGGTTCCTTCTTTTCGGGGCGCACGGGCGTAACCGGAGCCCTTCTTCCCGTCGAAGAGGTCTTGGGCTTCGGAGCCTTACGGGGAACGCTCCTCTTTCCGCGCGGCTTGGAAGCGCGTCTGCGCCTCTTTTTCCGAACGAAAATGCCGAGCGCCAAGAAAAGCCCCGCGCCGACGAGCAGCGCGATCCCGATGGCGGTCTGCCCCGTCTTCAAGATCGCCACCGCGCCGATGAGCGTAAAGACCGCGGCGACGCAAAAAGCAAGGATGCTGAGAAACTTTTTCATTCTTTCCTCCCGACGAAGCGGAAGATCTCCCGCCGACGTCTGCGGTCAGTATAACACGTTTCGGCGCGCCCGTCAATGCTCCGCAAGAGGGTTTTCGCGCCCGCATTCCCCCTTGTTTTCCCCCTAAAAAGTCCCTTGACGCGCCCTTGAACGCCACAAAAGCGAGACGGGGCGAAAAGACGCCTTTTTGCCGCCCGAAGCAAAGCGAAAATTCCCTTTCCGAAAGAGCTTTTTTCTCCGCGCTTCGGACGCATGGTGATTTCTCCGTAAAATTCCTTTACAAGATTTGTAAAAATCCTGTATCATAAATGTAGTCCCGTTTCGGAGGATATCTATGAATTTGGATGAAATGATACTCACGACGATCGACCTGAATTACGACCAAAAAGTGACGCTCGGCAAGAAATGCGTGGAAGAGATCTGCAACGGGCTCTTCGCGATCGGATTCAGCGAAGAGATGGCAAGCGGCAAGATCTGTGACTGCATCCGCCTTTTCGTCAGCGCGGACAGGAAATGCTCGCAAGAGGAATATTGCCTGATCAACGACATTTACGAATTTACGGACATGTCCTATGACGAGTTCTTCGATTTCTCCAACGGCGGCGCCGATCCCCGATTTGTCGCGGCGATGGACGCTTTTATCGACGCGCTCGACGCCGAGCTTAAATATTACATCTGCCTTTTCGGGCTCTGCTTGCTCGTCAGCGACGATAAAGTCACGCGTGAGGAATACGCTCTCTTGAAACACATCTGCGAGTAATTTCTTTTCGGATATCACGGCATAAAGAAAGATCTCGGCGCTCGCCGAGATCTTTTTTTACGGAAATTTTACAAAAAGCGTTTTTCGATTTCGCAAAGCGGAATTTTTTATTTTTCGAGTTCTTTGGCGGCGGTCATGATGCTGAGATACACCGCGCAAAGCGCCTTTTTTTCCTCCTCCGTCTCCGCCTTCGCCGAGATCTTCTCCAAGACGGCTTTCTCGCGCTCGGGATTGAAGACGGGGAGCCCCGCCTCTTTCTTCGCCGCGCCGATCTTCCTGACGACGGCGAAACGCTCCCGCAATAAGGGCACGATCTCCGCGTCAATGCGATCGATCTCTTCTCTCATTTTCGTAAGGTCCGTCATAATCTTCCTCCTTCGAGCATTGCGTCCAACACCGCGATGGATACCGCCGCCTCCACAACGGGAACGACGCGCGGCACGATGCAAGCATCATGTCTGCCCTTGATCTCGATCTCCGCATTCTCCTTTTTCACGAGGTCCACGGAGTCTTGTTTCCGTCCGATGGACGGGGTGGGACGGACGGCGACGCCGAGCGTGACGGGATTTCCGTTGGACAAGCCGCCGTTAATGCCGCCCGCGTCGTTCTTCACGATCAGCACCTCGCCTTTTTCCATGCGCAGGGGATCATTCGCCTCCGAACCGAAAGCGGAAGCAAAGCCGAAGCCCAGCCCGAATTCCACCGCTTTCACGGCGGGAACGAGATATAAAAGCGAGGCGATCTTCCCTTCCAAAGAGCCGAAAGAGCCGCCGCCCACCGCGCCCGCAAGCCCGATGACGGCGCATTCCACCCTGCCGCCGACAGAGTCCTTTTCCGCCGCCGCGCCCTCAATGACAGAAAGCATTTCTTCTTCCTTTGCGGGGGTCCATTTCCCCCTTTCTCCGCAGGAGAGCGCCGCCTCCGAGATCCCGTCTTTATAGCTGACGCCCTTGACGCCGCCGATCTCGCTGACCCAAGCGGAGACTTTCACGCCCGCGCCGCGCAAGATCTCTTTCGCGATCCCGCCGAGCACGCAAAGAGGCGCCGTGAGCCTGCCGCTGAATTCGCCGCCGCCCGAAAAATCCAGCCTCCCGTCCATAAGATGCGCCGCGTAATCGGCGTGCGAAGGACGGGGAATGCCATAGAGCTCGGAATAATCCCCGCTGCGCACGTTCTCATTGCGAATCACGGCGCGGAGCTCCTCCCCTTTCCTCTCGATGACGGGGACGTCCGCCTCCATCCTCTTTGTGGAATACACGGCATTTTTCGCCCGTCTCCTATCGAGAAAACGGCGAAGCGCCGCCTCGTCCCAAGGCAAGTCGGGCACGCCTTTTGCGATCACGCCCACCTCGGGCGCATGCGACGTCCCATAGACCTCGAACGCGATCTTATCTCCTCTCCATTTCATATCGTCCTCCCGCTTTTATAAAATCCTCCCAAAAAGAAGGATAGGATTTTTTCACCGATTCCGCTTCTTTCACGCGGCTTTCACCCTCCGCAAAACTTGCGAGCACCGCCGCCGACATACACATTCTGTGATCGGCGAAGCTCTCGAAAACGCCGCCTCTCGGCTTCCCGCCGCGGATGAAAAGAGCGTCTTCTTCCTCTCTCGTCTCGATCCCCGCCTGCCATAGCATATCGCGGATCGCTAAGAGCCTGTCGCTCTCTTTATCCCGCAGTCTTCCCACCTTCTCGAAGACGCTTTCGCCTTTGGCGAACGCCGCGAGAACGGAGAGGATGGGCGCAAGATCGGGGATGCCGCCGAGGTCCACGCGGAATGCGCGGAGATCGCCGCCTTTCACCTTCACCGCGTCCTCTCGGGGGGAGACTTCCGCCCCCGCCTCTCGGATAACGTCCAGGACCGCTTTATCCCCTTGCGCGGAAGAGAGGTCCAGCCCCGTCACTTCGACGCCCTCGCCGAGCGCCCCCGCGACGAGATAAAACGCCGCTCCCGAGAAATCCCCGGGCACGCGGCTCTCCGTCAAATGATACTTCTGCTTCCCCGCGACGAGGAAACCTTCCGCCGTACGGCGGATCTTTATCCCCGACTTTTCGAGCACTTCCAAGGTGATCTCCACGTAAGGCGCGGAAACCATTCGTCCTTTTAGGACGATCTCGCTCTCGCCTTCGAGAAGGGGGAGCGCCATCAAAAGCCCCGTGACGTACTGCGAACTCACCGTCGCGTCGATCTCGTATCTGCCCGCCGTGAGCGCCCCGCAGGTGCTTCCTCCGTCCGCCTCCGCGCCATGCGCCCGAAGCGTCTCGGTCAGCGCGCCCATCGGACGTTCCGCAAGCCTGCCCTCTCTCACAAAAGTCGCTTTCACGCCGAGCGCCGCCGCCAAAGGAAGAAGAAAACGCAAGGTGCTCCCGCTCTCGCCCACATGGACGATCTTCTCCTCCGCGGAGGGTCGGAAAGCGCCGTAACAAACGTGATGCCCCGTAAAAGTCGCCTCGAAGCCCAGCTCTTGAAGCCCTTTCGCCGTGCGGAACGAGTCATCCGACTCGCCAAAGGCGAGACTTCCGCTCGAAAGCGCCGCCGCGATGAGCAGACGATGGGCGTAGGACTTGGAGGGCACCGCCGCGACCCGTCCTTTTAAAGGGGAAGGAAATATCCGCGCGTCGCTCATCTTTTATCGATCTCCCGCTTGATCTTATCCCCTTCCGCGAGAAGCGAGCGAAGCTCCGCTTCGTCTCCCGAGGCAAGGGCGTCTCTGTATTTTTCCAAATTCCCGATGAGAAGATCGAGCTCCGCTTTGAGATAGTCCCGATTGTCCTCCATCAGCTCCGACCACATTGCGGGATTCAGCCTCGCCACACGGGTGAGATCCTTATAGCTTCCTGCGGAATAGCCGCCGTGCCGCCTCGCCGTCTCGCTCTTGATGAAAGCATTGCTCACGACGTGGCAGAGCTGCGAAGTATAAGCGATCATCTCGTCATGCTTCTCGGGGGTGGTGACCACCACTTCGCCGAAGCCCAACGAAAGATAAAATTTCTTCAATTCCGAGAGGACAAAGAGGTCCTCCGTCACGGGCACGAGGATCATCGAGGCATTCTCGAAGAGGCGCACGGAGGAATGCTCCACGCCGCTGTATTCTCTGCCCGCCATGGGATGCCCGCCGCAATACACGACCTCAGAATATTTTTCTCTGAGCTCCTTCATCGCGCGAACGACGATGCGCTTATTCCCGCAAAAGTCGGAGAGGATCGCGCCTTTTTTGAGGAAGGGAAGATATCTTTCCGCCGCCGCCTTGAAATCGCGCGGAAAAATGGCGACGACGAGAAGATCAAGCTCTTTCGCCGTCTCCTCCGTCAAAGGCTCGATATACGCCTTCGCCATAAGCGCCCGCGCCATCACGGCGGCATCTCTGTCCGCGCCGAACACTTCATATCCCCTCTGCACGAGGAGCCTGCCGAAGCTTGCGCCCATCAGCCCGAGCCCGACGATCCCGATCTTCTTTATCATATCCTCTTCCCCACCGCCGCGATGACTTTATTCACTTCCGTGACCACGTCGCGGAATTGCTCCGGGCGGAGAGACTGCGCGCCGTCGCAGAGGGCTCTCGGCGGATCGTTATGCACTTCGATCATCACGCCGTCCGCGCCCGCCGCCGCGCTCGCTTTCGCAAGGGGCTTCACCAGCCTCGCCACGCCGCTCGCGTGGGAGGGATCCACGATGACGGGAAGATGCGTGAGCTCTTTCAGAACGGGCACCGCGCTGATGTCCAAGGTGTTTCTCGTATAGGTCTCATAGGTGCGGATGCCGCGCTCGCAGAGCACGATGTCATGGCATCCCTCGCTCATGAGGTATTCCGCGCTCATCAGCCATTCCTGAATGGTGGCGGCGATGCCGCGTTTCAGGACGACGGGCTTGCCCATCTTCCCCACCGCCTTCAAAAGTTCGAAATTCTGCATGTCGCGAGCGCCGATCTGAACGATATCCACGTCGCGGAAAAGGTCGATATGCGTCTCGCTCATGATCTCGGTCACGATGGGGAGACCCGTCTCCTCTTTCGCGCGAAGGAGCAGGCGAATGCCCTCTTCCCGCAAGCCTTGGAAGGCATACGGCGAGGTCCTCGGCTTGAAAGCGCCCCCTCTCAGAATCGTGGCGCCCGCCTCTTTCACTGCCGCCGCCACCTCGATGATCTGCTTCTCGCTCTCCACGGAGCAGGGCCCCGCGATGTAATGGAAGCTCCCGCCGCCGATCGTGAGACCGCCCACTTTCACGACGGTGTCTTCGGGGTGGAACTTCCGATTCGCCATCTTGAAAGGCTCTTGGATGCGCTTTACGTCCTCGACGATGTCGAGGGAGCGCACGAGGTCGATAT